>CAKRUL010000001.1 GCA_934403665.1 uncultured Clostridia bacterium
ATTCTCTTGCTCGCTCAGCTCCACACAGGGTTCCACATCCGTCTGAGACCACTTGGTTTTTTCTTCTGCAAGTACCCGAAAGGTAATTTTCTTTCCCATGGAAAGCCTTTGTTCAAACTGACAGCATCGCATCACAAAACCGAGTTTTTCCATGGGGTAATGCAGCGCCTCCTGCCAGCGGAGATCGTTGTTTTCCGACCACGCCAAAAACTCTTTTCGTGAGGCTTTTTCGGGCAGCTTTCTTTCCGGCGTCGATAAAATATCCGGATAAATGTTTAAAATAATCTGTGCTTTTCCTATTTCCATCCGCTTTTCATTTGCTTCAGAAGGCTGCGCCCGATATTTAGCTTTTAAATATGCAAATAGCTCAGAAATGCTTTTGTCACATGGTTTCAGTTCCTTTGCAAGCTGTTCTGTTCTCTCCTGAAACACATTGGTTTCCTTGCCGTCCGAAAAGAAAACGGCGGTTGCCTTGGCTGTTTTGCCTTCCGACCGATAGCGGAATCTGCAGTATTTCCGTTTGATCCAATCTATGATTGACATTGCAATTCCCCTTTTCTTGCATTATTTTGTCACAAAATTCATTAAAAAATCCAAACTCAGAACACCAATCCTTCTGCGACAGATTGCCGCACAACAGAAAAATGAAGCGAACTTTACTGCCTAAGAAGCAGAGCCAAGCCTCGTTTTATTATAATACCACAAATCGGTCGTCAAAACAAATCAGAAATCACAGAGGGAAACGATACGCGCCCGATATGCTGCAATTTTTGTTCTTTTAAAAACACAATTGCTTTTTGACCGGTACAAAATATCTTGATCAGGGATTGAAATAGCAGCTGTTCTTTCTGCGTCTTGAGACAGCAAAACCAAGGGATAGATGTAACCGTTAAAATTTGCATCAAAAAAGAGGTGTAAAAGTTATTTTTACACCTCTTTTGTAACTACCGCAAGCTGATTGTTTTCATATCGCCGTATATTGTTTGTTCTGTTCCGTCCGCCGCCCGATAGATCACATAGGTTCTTGTATAGTAAGTGGTATTCAGCAGAAGATCCCCCTTGATCTCTATTCCATAATGACCGTTGGCGCTGAGCGCCTTTTTCGCCTGCAGCTTATAACAGTTTTCTTTTCCAATCTGAGGATCCACACTGTCGGTTGCGGAATAAACGATGCCGTATTCCTTCACGGTTGTCTTGCTTCCCTCTGCAACTGTTCCGAAGGTGACACTGTTCGTCTTATCATCAGGAACATAGGTTTTGTCAAAGGTATTGATCGTCGGCGGTGTCTCTGAAAGTTCTGCAAAGGTCACCTCGACGGTGGTATCCGCGTCAACCGTCACGGAGAAGCTCTCCTTGATCGGCTGTTCTACACTGTTCACGGTAATTTTACTGATTTCCCAGCCGTCCGCCGGAACTGCCGTGATAGTCTGCTGGCTGCCTTTGATGACAGAAGTAGTTCCAGATGGAGTAACCGTTCCGTTTCCGGTGCTTGTCACCGTCAAATTTTTCTTTTCGATGGCATAGGAAACTTTGATATTATCCGCATTAAAATCATAATTTCCCCAGTTGTAATGAGCAAGTACGAACACACGGACGTACTTTGTGCCGACAGGTGCTGTCCTTGTATGCTCAAAATGAGCCCAGTCGTTTAGCGTCAGAGTTGGAGAACCTCTGTAAACACCTCTGCAATTTGTCCCATTCGCATCATTTTTCTGATGGTCGTTGTTCCATGTCCCGGCGCTTCCCCATCCGGTCCCATTCCAAAGCTGTTTATCCGCATTGTAAAATGCGAATGACAAGCCCAGACAGGAAGTCGTTTTATAGTCAAGGGAAAGGGTATAAGCGGTTTTGGAATTGGTGTTATACTCCGGTGTTTCAATCAGATCGCTGCCCAGGAAAAGGCCTTCATTCCCATCATTTTTATAGATATGAAGCACATTTCCCGCGTCGCCGTCCGCCGCTTTTCTCTCATCGTCCGTCAGAATGTCAAAATACTTGCTGTCGTCATAATACTGATTTGCTTCGATGGAGAACTGCGGCGTCCAGCCTACCAGATTGGTGTTTTTTGTACCTGCTGCAGTTCTCTCAAAGCCAGGGTTTTTCACATTTAAATAACCTACGGTATCTGTATCCGCCGGTTTTTCGTTTGGTACTTCCTTGATGGTTACCTGAATTGTGTCAGTGGTGACACCGCCCAAGCCATCGTCCGCCGTGATGTTGAGGACAGCAGCCTTTGCTGCAATGTCTTCCGCACTCGGCAGATAGGTATAGGAAGAACCGGACACGGTTCCCTTATCTGCGCGAAAGGTCATGACGTCCTCATCCACATCCGTGAAATAGGCTGACAGATCCAGCTCGATTCTTTCATCTGCCCAGATGGTTTTGCTTCCAATCGGAGACGGCACGGTGGGCGCGCTGTTCACAGCCGGCGCTTTCGGTGTAACCGTCTGGACGATTCCGGCAGAACCGTTGTTGGAGGAATCATAGGATACCAGTTTGATCTCATATGCCTGATCATTGGTCAGATCGCTGAGTGTGTATGCCGTGGTGCCTTTTTTCAGAATGGCGGTCATCACATTGTCCACATACAGCTTGGTCATGGTATAGTCCGCATCACTCGGTTCGGTGAAGCTAATGTCAATCTTTGCGTTCCCCGCTTTAATCTGTGGATCGGCAACATCGGAAGGCGCTGTGATATCAGCCGCCATCGGTGTTTCTGTAATGGTTACATCATCAACATAAATCAGGTAGTTATTTCTTGCGGAAGTGCCGTAGAAAGCGATTGCAACACTGACCGCATCCTTTGGAGCGGTGTAATTCTCGGTGCTGAGAGTTGTATAGGTGGATTTTCCCCCGTCATTCAGCACTTTGTTCGCCCCAATGCCATTCGGCATTCCATAGTGATCTCCCTCATTGGGATTCAGCCATTCCTGTGTTGCAAAGTCATACACATTTCCTTCTGCATCATAGAAGTTGACCGATGTCGGGATGCCGCGGGTTGTTTTATAGCTGTAAGTAAACTGATACTGGTTGCCCGGGACAACGGTTATCTTATCTGAGATAACGCCCAAAGCATAGGTTGCACTGTTATCATGAATATACAAGCTTTTATCGCCCTCGTCCGCTTTGATTTCATAGTACAGATCAGTGTCGTTTAACGCAGCGCCTGCATTAACCGCATATGTCCATCCGGTGATGGTTCCGTTTTTCGCCGGAGCGTCCGCCTCGAAGTCACCGTTTGTGACAGAAGCGCCTGATACTTCAATGTCCGGCTGGATGTAGGACATTTTTACATTGTCGACCGCGAAATCGTATTTAGGATTGCTACCCGCGACGAAAAAGATTTTCGCTTTGGTTGCTCCCACCGGCGCAGTTTTTGGAAGATTAACGGTTCCCCATGCTCCGGATTGAATCGGATATTCCTTTCCGTCATTTTTCCACTCGTATATATTTCTAGCGCCGTCGTTCCACTGTGCATTCAGGGGACAAACCGCGGAAGCCGAGGGCAGCGCCGTCCATGCACTCTTCTTGTCATTATAATACTGATTAGCATCGTTGTAAAAAATGATCCCAGCCCACATACGAGCATTCCCTTTGAAATATAGATTCTTTCCTTCGCTTCCATCATATCCCGGTGCAATGTAGTCAAAGTCGACTTCGTAATCCACCGCGGTTGATTGGCCTACGGCCGGCAAATCAAGATAATCGGACGCAAGGATAATCTGCCCATATCTGTAATCTCCTAAGCTGGGGTTTGTGTCACAATTATCATAAATATGAGCTACATTTGAGTTGTTCCCGGGACCGCCGTTTATTACCTGGTGAAACAGCTTTTCCCCAGCTCCAGGATTTGTCTCTTTGCTATTGACATAGGCACGGTATTCCACATCCCATCCCGAAATAGGATCCGTATAGGTTTTCTGAGTAATGTCAACGGCCTTGCTCTGTTCAAAATCGCCGTTGGGAACCGTGATGGAAACCTTTTCCCCCGGCGCCGGCGATGCCGCTGTAACACCGAATGCAGGGATCATTGTAAACAGCATTGCAACGATCGTGATGAAGCCTATTGTTCTTTTCATGAACAAACCTCCCTTTTCAAATCTTACATTTTTAAATTTTTTGATTGAAGCTTTGATTTTTAGACAGTTTGAACAATTTTACATCATTATTATACAACTTTTTTGACAAAATTTGAACTGTCATTTTCGCCTTTTTCTATGCAGTTTTTATTCTTTCCCGTTTCATTCTGCACAGCGGCAAACCAAGCCCTCCAATCAGAATAAAGTATGCTTCATGCTGTCTCTTCTCCTGTCAGCTTCAGGCGGAATGTTTTTTTCTTATTGTCCTCCGCCCTGCGAACGGAACATCGCAAAGGCGTGGATGAAGCGCCTTTGTGGTAATCCAGGATAACACAGATGGAAACGAAGATATCCCACGCCTTACAGGCGGCGGGATCGCTTCTTTTTCTGCGGCGGAGATAGCGCCGCAGAAAGTTACATGACGGGGCTACTCCCCCCTATAGAATTGCGGAGCTCCTGCTCCGGTTGTGCGCAAAGCTGTGCGTCTTCCTTTCTTCCGCAATATACGGCTATGCCTGTTTACTGCGCGGAATCGTATCTCTTCTGGGCGTCGTTATAGATCTTCACAATATCCTGGGCGCCCAGGTTGTTTGCTTTCTCCACCCACGCGTTCCACGCCGCGTCTCCGCTCTCCTGTCCCAGAACATACTTCGCGAAGAATTCCTGCGCTGCCGTTTTCAGCTTCACTTCTTTTCCGCTCAGCGCGTCCTTTTCCTCTGTCGTGAAGGCCAGGATCGGATCCTCCGGTTCGCTCATGTTCTCCTTGAGCACTTTATCCTGCGCTTCCTGTTCCTTCTCCGAGAAGTTGAAGTAGGTGCTTCTCTTGTCAAACCGGCGGTACATTCCTTCCAGGAACATTCCGTATTTCTCTTCCAGTTCTCCGATCTCCACCTTCTTGCCCGCGTCAAACGCTGTGTACACTGCCATTCCCTTTTCGTCCAGCGTGTAAGTCTCCCCTTCCACGCCCATCGTGATCAGCTCCGCTCCCGCAGGGCTCAGCAGAAAGTCGTTCAGTTTCATGGACAGTTCCGTATTTTTGTTGTTTGCTATGGTCGAGGACGCGAATACTTTGGAAAGCTTTTTGATCGTCTGCTTCGGTCCGATCGGGTTGCCGTACCGCAGATCGTATTCCGGATAGGTTCCCTTCGTCTGCTCCTTGAAGGTGTCCAGACGTCCGATCCAGTCAAAGGTCACAAACGCCTTATCCGGCTGAGTCATTTTGGAAGTCCAAGCCGCCTCCGTCAGTGTCAGAAATTCCGGATCCAGAAGTCCTTCCTTGTAAAGCTTTGCCATATAATCCAGCATATTTTTCATCTGCGGGTCGGTGTCGGAATATTTCCATTCCTTCGCCGTCTCGTCATAGTATGGGCTGTATGCCACCAGCCCCCAGCTGACAGACAGCTGGTTGAACAGTTTGTCCTTATTCTTCGAGGTGAAGGGCGCTACGCCCGGATACGCGCTCTTGAGTGTTTTCAGTGCCTGATAGAATTCATCCGGACTGTTCCACATCGGAATATTCAATTTGTCAAAAACGTCCTTCCGGTACAGAATCCCGTGATTGACGTCCCTCTGTACTTCGTACCAGGGCAGCCCGTACAGTTTTCCGTCGGACGCCTGATAAGATTTGAAAATCCAATTGTTTTCCGGATCGTCCACAAAAATTTTCTTGAAGTTGGGCATCACGTTGATGTAGTCGTTCACCGAGGCGAATGCTCCCTGCACGCCCAACTCATTGATTTCGTCATAAGTTGCAAAGGAAGAACCCATAATATCCGGGATATCCTTGGACGCAACCATTACCTTGCGTTTCTCTGCAATGGTGGAGCTGGGGAATACCATCAGCTGTACATTGATGCCGGTCACTTCCCGCAGTTTCTGCAAAACATAGCTGTCGTTCATGTTTTCCTTTGAGGAGCACACCAAAAACCGCAGCTCTGTGTTTTTGGTGTCCAGAGGAAGTTCCAGTCCTCCCGTGTCCCCTAATTTCACATTGCTGTTTGTCCCGGTTGTGCTGTTATCGCTGCTGCCGCATCCTGCTAGGCAGGACGCCGCCATTACCGCTGCCAGTGCGGCTGCTATGATCTTTTTCATCGCTACATTCCTCCTTGTTAATATCCTCTTATCATGTAAGCAGAAGCCATTCCCGCATAGAAATGGGAGATGCTGTGCTTTCCATTAAAAGGAAGTCTCTTTTCTTCCAATTCTTCCAGCCTTGCGGTCTCTCCGCTCAGATAAGCCTCCAAGCGGAGCTCCGCCGTCTTCAGACGGTTCACGGCAGCGCCGTAGCGACCGTCAACCACCTCAAAACCAAAGGGACGGCAAGTCTGATGCCATATTTTATAGTGCAGAAGCTTCAATGCTTCATAGTCCTGCCGGAGAGCCGGAAGCAGCTTGTCTTTCACTTCCCGGAGAATTTCTTTGCTGCCTGTCCTGTATCCGTCATGCAGTTTCTGCAAAGCTTCTATCTTTCCGGCGGCGGCTCTGCAAACTGCCGCTGTATAAGCGAAGTATTCGCTGTAATAGCCTTCCTGCCCGGAAAGCTTCCGGTAGGTTTCCTCCAGTTCCCGGTAGTGGGAAACCAGCGCTTTTTCCTTGATATCATCATCCAGCAAGCCGCACAGGGGATCGCTGTAAAGGATCTGCTTCACGGACAGGGTTCTTTCCCCCACCGGATACAGCGCCTTGCTCATAGCAAGGAAAGCCTTTCTATCCGCCTGAAACAGAATCTGGAGCTTCATGTTCAACGCTTCCATATCGATTTCTTTTTGATAGGAATGCTCGCCGTATAGCGCGCATCCCACCAAACTGAACATCTGATCTGTCTCACAGCCGTCGTCTCCCCAGATGGTGGCGTAGACATCCCGAACGCCTTCCTCTTTGCACACCTTCAGACCTGCATTGGTCGCTTTGAAGGTGTGGTCATAATCCGGCAGGAAGCCGGTCCACTGCCAGATACCGCCCGCAAAAACCAGATTTTCCGTAATCTCTTTATGCTTCTCAATCATAAACCGGTAGGTTTCCTCGTCATGATGGTAGTAGTCCCAGTAAGTGAGCCGCACATTCTCCGGCAGCAGTTCCTTCACATAGGCTGGAATCTGAGTTTCCTTATCATAGTAATCCCCTGTCTTGGATCCCAGACGGAAATACATATCGCTCCATATCATGGGCTTTAAATGGTACTTGTCGGTGATTTGCTTCACCGCTTTGATATGAGCGCAGAAAATTTCCGTACCGTTTTTATAGCCCTTCTGCTTTAGATAATTTCCGGTTCCCAAGCCCCAGGCCTCATCCATTCCGATATGGATTTTACGGGTGGTGAAGCACTCAGAAACCGTACGGATGATGTTATCCAGGAAAGCGTAGGTCTCTTCCTTTTCCGGCATAACAACGGTGTTCGTGTCGGATAACTTTGCACCCTCTGTCCATTTGATATACTGCTCAAAATGTCCCAGCGTCTGGATGCATGGAATCACCTCCACACCATA
The DNA here is from genome assembly GCA_934403665.1 of uncultured Clostridia bacterium. Next base: position 7,565 of record CAKRUL010000001.1, read on the forward strand.
CGTTAGACCGTATTGATCGATTTCTTTCAAATCGTTTTTGGAATATCTGCCCCGCATGTATCCAAAGTATTCCAGACCATCCACCTCGAACACATCTTCCATATACAGCATCAGGGAATTGAGCCCCATCAGCGCCATATATTCGATGTATTCCTTAACCTTTTCCACCTTCATCACGCCTGCGCGGGACATATCCAGCATGACGCCCTTGGTGTCAAACTGTTCCTCCTGGCGGATCACGTCGTCTTTCTTGCCGGCAATCAGCTGCGCTGCCAGCAGAAGCGAGCGGTACAGCTCAGTATCGTTCTGATAGGTTACTTTGATTTCATTTTCGTTTTTTTCTGCTGCAAAACAGCTGCCCTGCTCAAAAACAATCCGGTTCAGTCCTTCTTCTATATGGAGTTTCTGCCACAGCCGCCGCAACCGCCGCTGTTTGTTCTCTTCTACCCCTTCAAATATGATTTCCATTGTTTATCCCTTCAAGTTCTTTTTTAAAATGCGAATTTTGCAATCATCACTGCGGCTTCCGCACGGGTTGCCGTGTGATGCGGCTGGAACGTGTTGTCCTCATAGCCGTTTACAATACCGGCTTTTGTCATCGCCCGGATCGCTTCTACAGCATAATCGCTGATGTCCGCTTGATCGGAAAAATCTTTTTCCGGATTGTTCTGTGCTAATGTCACATGAAGGTTTTCCGCTGCGCGGTATACCAATGCGGCGATATCCTGCCTGGTAACATTTTGTCCAACGCCAAAGCTGGTATCGCTGACTCCTTTTACAACCCCTTTGGAAACCGCGGAGGCAATATAGGGATAGAACCAATCCGCTTCACTGACGTCATCGAAGCTGCACTGTGCATTTTCATCCAGAATATCCAGAGATACCACCAGCATTTTCACAAATTCTTCTCTTGTGATACTGTCTTCCGGACGGAAGTGCTTGGAGGAATCTTCCGCAATCACCTGATTGTCATATAATTTTTGGATGCTCTCTTTGGCCCATGCCACACTGTCCAGATCGTGAAAAACATTTCCGATATCGTTGGGTGTATTGGTCGGCGTCGGGGTAGCCGTCGGACGGATCACGATATCGTCCGGGCCGGGCCCCGGTCTGCTTCCGCCGCCGCCACCGTTACTGCCGCTTCCGCTGTCCAGGCTGTCCGCATATTTGTTGATCTCATTCTGCAGATCGCTTGCGTCCTTGTAATTATCTCTCTTGGACAGATAGGTAAACAGAGCGTCCTTGGATTTCACCTTAGCGGGGATCGTGATGGTGAAGTATTTGCCGTTATATTCCTCAAACAGATCCCGCATGGCTTTTTTAGAACCGGCCGCATTAAACTCCGCAAAGAATACCGCAGACATCAACTCATTATAAAAATTGTCTGTATCGTCAAAGGTCTTTCCCTTCAGACTGTTATAAACGCCGTTTAAAAGTCCCTTTTCCTTAGTCTGATCATATGTTGTCAGGTCAAAGCTTACATACATTCTGTAATCGGAAATAGCCTTGTCCATCTCGGAAACAGAGGTGGAGAGCTCGACCAGCCCCTGCATCATCGCCCCTCCGAAGAGCGCCTGCAGTTTCGCAAGCTCCGTATTATAATTTTTCGGATCATAAGTGACGCTTTTGATTTGACGGAGCACATCGTTTTTCTTAGCGGAGAAGGAAGACGCACTGAAATCCGTCAAGTCAATTCCAAGACGGGATGCGTTTTCAGTAACAGCAGTCTCCGCTTCGGAGTAATCGTCACCGGTGACCTGCGCATCGTTGACCGCCTTCAGAGCGTCCTTGATCTCCTGGGGCTGAACAAAGTCAAACTCTTTCATCACCGCTTGAGGCAGACTGACGGAGGAGAGCACCAGCTTATAGGTGCCCGTCTCCACGGCAGCGCTCAGCCGGATTGTGGCAGTGATGGATTTTGAGGAATCCAGCACGCCGGAATCCAGCGCTTTGATATGGGCGAGAAGATCCCCCTCCTTGCCGTCTAACATTTCCTGTGTGGTATCCTTGGTGACGATCATGTAGTTGACCGCATCCCCCTCCGAACCGTCCGGAAGGATTGCGCTGAACTCAACCATCTCCCCGACTGCCCGCACCGATACCTCGGGGAGCGCCTCGTCTGCGGCGAAAACCGGGCAGGCAAAGCATGCGGCCAGCATGGAGAGTATCAAAAGTATGGATACTGTCTTGTTTCGTTTCATTACCTCAACTCCTTTTTTGTCTGTTCCGGTTTATTCCTCATAAAATTTATAGATAAAGACTTCCTGCATCGCGGCGTATCTGCTCTTCGCCACCAGATAGGTTGCTTTTTCCTGACCGGAGGTTTCGATATCTATGATGTCGTTGATGGTCCCGGTTCTGGCACGGAACTGACCCGGCTGTTTCTCTTCCACATAGACAAATTTTGATTTTTCAAAATTCCAGAAAACTTCCTTCAAAGCGGAATGATCTCCAGCAGGATTATGAATCCTCACCAGGCTAGTAGTGGTTCCCAGGCTAACTGCCCATCCTCTGACGATTCGAAGCATATCCGCATAGTTGCCGTTCTCCTGTCCCTGGATTTTTAATTCGCCGCTGGTTTCCTTTCGTTTTTGAACGTCAAAGATCTGTTCTAACAGCTGCAATGTATTATCCTCCGGATTGATGGCAACACGGCAGATATCACCCGGATGGATATCTTCATAGGTAAGTACTTTATTGTCAGCGGCCAGGAAGCTGTAATATCCGGAGCGTTCTGAGGTTATCACTTCATATTCGCTCTGATTCTTGGCATTGAAGAAATACATTTTGTTCACGATATCTCCGTCATCCGAAACAACCCGGGTCTTTTTGATAAGAACGCTCCAGGCCACGTCGTTGTCCATTTCCGCTTTGATATGGCCGAACAGCGCCACTGCCCCGATTTCCCCTTTGGAATTCACATTAAATGCCTTGATATCATAAGAACCGTTTGTCACGTCCGTATATGTTTTGATACTATAAGATTCCGTTTTAGAAAGATCGGTTGGGATACTAAAAATCACACTATTCTCGGTTAAAATAAATTTTCCCTCGAAGGATTTTGAATCGTTGCGGTAAGCCTGAGACGTCGCATCCATAACCATCGTAAGCTGATCATCCACATTTGCAGAGTTTGGCAGAGTGGTGTCTATGGCGGTTATGATGCCCGCTTCATTGATTTTTAAGCGAACCATCTGAGAAATATCCCCGCCGGCGGAAACGTTTTTCGCCTTCTGAAGAGCCTCAACGGCTTTCATGCCGGAAACACCTGGCTGTCCATCCAGCTCAATCTTGGCTTTCACTTCGTATACGTCCAGAATCCCTTCCTGGGTATACAGCTTCAAGGTGATGGTTTCCAGCAAGTCCTCTGATTCCGCACCGATCACATAAGCATATTGATATGCGGAAGTGGTTCCTTTTTTGATGCCGGTTACCTTTCCGTCTCTGTCCAGCAGAATAGTTGTATTGTTGCCAAGCACTAAATTCCCTATTTTATCCTGGTATTGCTTATACTCTTCTGAAATCTGATAAGTCTGACCGTTCATTGTCACAGCTTCATCCGTGAGTGATTCAATGGTTCCGGAAACCTCATCGTTGGAAGCATAGAGCTTGCTGACTTTTACGCCCGAGGTGTTTTTGGACTGGTAAACAGCGACCACATCCCATTCGTTGAGCACACTGATAGACATCTCGGTGTCAAACTTATAAAATTTATTATAATTCAGTGTATCTTCCTCGTCGAAGAGAACATTCCGCGATGCCGAATATTTATCCACCAAGGTCGTGTTTGCGGAAACATATTTATTTGCTACAACCGTTTTAAATTCATTGACCAAAATCAGATCGTATGCACTGTCGTTGTCCGTATCGATGAGTGTCACATCGCCGGTTTTAATGAGCATATCCGCGTCGGTATATTCCGGATAAGCCACTCCGTTATAGATTACATCCGCTCCTCTTAAAACCTTTGCCTTCAACTCTTTGTCTTTCTCCAGGGGATCCTTGTAGTAGGTCAATTCCCCACCGCCAAACGCTTCGATCTGATCCGCTTTCAGAACCAGTTCGTTTGTGCCTTTCGGATCTTTCATGAGAAAGAGGAGTTCATTGAGATCATCTTTGCTTTCCTTCGCATAGGCAATTACATTGTACCCAAACAGATCGATTGCGTTGGTCTCGCCTGTTTTGAGGATAACTTCCGTACCGTTTTTCTGCCTGAGACGGATCTGATCCTCCGGCAGAGAACCGCTTCCGGTCAGGGAAGTAAAATAGTTCTCAACCACTCTGCCTTTGTAAGTGAGGATTCCCATGTATTCTTCCAGCACAGTACCTTTTTTCTCAAAGGAGATATCATTGCCGCCAAAGGAGTTCTGCACATAAATCTGTACATCCGTCGCCGCATACAGCACATTGGCTACCACGCCTCTTGAGGCAGCCTCGGTGAAGGAAGCGCCTTTTGTCTTAGAGAGCAGCCCCATGTCGTTTGCTATCACAATATAGCCTCCGGGATATCCACCCCTGCTTTGCGCGAGAGGACCGTATCCCAAAACTTCCACAATCACTTTCAAAGCCTGTTCCAGGGTTATATTGTCATCCGGCCCGAAATTTTTTTCATCATAACCGGACACAGCACCGTTGACTGCCAATGCATTGATGATGCCGCATGCCCAGTGCTCCGTGCTTACATCCTCAAACGCGGAAACACTTTTGTCCAACGATCCCTCATCGAAGCCCAGAATGCGGATGATCATTGCTGAAAATTCCGCTCTGGTTATGTTAGCGTCCGGCTTGAAGGTGCCGTCACTGTATCCCTTCATAATTCCCAGTCCAGAGAGAGCCTCCACCGCCTGCTCACAATTTGTCCCTTCAATATCTGAAAAGCTTGCCGCGAAGCAGACAGTATTTACCAGAATCATCAATACCAGAAGTATTGCTGTCTTTTTCCATCTCAACATTTTTCAGCCCTCCCTCAATATGTAATACTTGTAGGATTCACCATATTGTTCATCCCTATAAAGCTGTCCCATACAAAAATCTTGATGCTGCCGCCCTCCGACGGGATCTCCATCTGGACGTTGGCGTTGACCTTCTCGTTCATCACGGCGTCCGGATCGCGTCCTGCAAGGACGGCCGGCTTTGACTGGATGCTTTCCAGTGCGCCGTTCGCGTCATATTTTACCAGGATAAGACGGATTGTCACATCCTCGGTGGTATTGTTGTAGCAGTTTACATTTGCCTGAACAACATCCCCGGCAGAAAGCACAGACATGTCGGTCACCCGTTCTCCATCACATTCCAGATAGGGTTGAAGAACGGTTAAACCGGCAGGCACGGAGGAGCTCAGCTCTACCTTATCAAAACAGCTGGTGCTGTTGTCCCCTGCTTCCACCGTGTTGAAGCAGATTCTCGCATAGGCAGCACCCTCTGGAGCCAGATATTCTTTGCTCTTATCCGCCGTTTCGCCGGTTTTCACCGATTCAACGGAACCCTGTTCGGTAAGCACAGCCGCATCCGCGTTGACAAATTCACCGCGCTGGGTATCGTAAACCTGACCAGTCGCGTTAAAGAACTTCAGGTCATAGGCCAAGGAGCTCTGAACGTTATACCGGAAGCTGAGGTTATAGGTCAGACCAGAAATCACATCGATAGGCTCCGACCACATCCCGATCATTCTGCCGGGATCCTTGTCCACCAGCTTCAGAGAAAGATGACCGCTTAATTTATTGTCGTCGGACGCCATGTAGGCTATGGTTCCGTCGGTCTCTACCCCGTTGTAAACCGACCAGCCGGGAACCTCCATAGGCTCCTCGAAATCAGCATTCCGTATGGAAAGAGGCGCGAAGCCGGAAGCGTCGTCCCCATATTCGATCACAAGGTTGTCAAAGTAAGCGGAGGTTCCGCTCTGATTGACTACCTGGTAAAAAGACATCCGCACGTAGTCGTAATCCCCGGCGTTGCTGGCGTATTTCACAGGATAGTTATAAGTCTTCCAGTTGTTTGTCAGTTCCTGATAGGCAAACCGATAGTTGTCGGTCCCGGACAAGGCGTACTTGTCGCTGACACCCAGATATTGTCCACCGGTGAGTTCTCCTGTTTCTGAGTTGTATACAGCCGGAGCGATGCCGGTGGTTCCGCCGGTTCCCTTATTTGTCAGAACCTTATCATCGGAAGTCCCCGGGATTCCGTCCGCACCGTTCTGATAGAACTGCAGCACATATCTTCCCCGTGTTTTGCCATTCTCTGACCTGCCATCAAAGGTGACCTGAAAGGATTTCCCTGTTTTATCGCCCTCGGGGAGTAGGATGGGATCGGAATAAATATAAACACCTTTATTGGTTACATCTTTATGGATTCCCAAGGCCGCCGAACCATCCGCCGCTTTGTCATTGGAAAGGGTATAATACTCGTTCGCGTCAAAGCTGGTGTTGAAATAGGGGCTCCAGCCAGGGATCACATGGGTATCTTCAAATTCGCTGTTGGTGATCTTGGCAGCCTGCTTTGGGGAATAAAAAAGCTTTACATTGTCCACCGCGAAATCATATTTGTTGTTGGCGTTGGCATTGAATAGAATTCTCGCCTTGGTAGCTCCCACCGGCGCGGTTTTCTCCTGCTGAATGGTACCCCATTCCCCGGATTTGATCACTTCATCGCCGCCTGAGACTTGATAGATCACCCGGCAGCCATCGTTCCATTGGGAATTCAAAGGGCGCTCGCCTGTGGGTACTGTTGTCCATGCACCATTCTTCTCATGATAGAACTGATTGGAATCATTATAGAAGATAACGCCGGCCCACATGCGGACAACACCTTTCACAAACAAATCCTGACCATTGCTTTTATCATAGTCCGGTGCAATATAATCAAAAATCAGATTGTAATCAATTGCGGTTGTTTCGCCCAAAGCTGGTAACTCGATATAGTCCGACGCCATAATAATCTGGCCGTACCTATGATTGCCCAGGGAGGTGTTGCCGTCACAGTTGTCATAGATGTGAGCAACGTTTGTGTCATTCCCGGTACCGTTTTTGGAGTTGCCGTTTATGATTTGGTGAAACAGCTTTTCACTGGGTTCGGGCGTCATATCCGATTTCGGCATGGAGCGGTACTCCACCTCCCAGCCCGGAATGGCATGCTCATACTTATATTGTGAAATGTCCACTGCTGGACTCTGCTCAAAATCCCCGTTCAATATGGGGATTTCTACTGTACCGTCGTCAGCGGAAAGGCCGACGACAGGAGCAAATGCCGCCGCACTTAAAATGACAGTGCAGACCAGCAAGATGCTTAGTGTTCTCTTCATAATACTCTCTCCTTACCTTAAGCATTAAGGAGTTGAACACAATATGGTTTACACAGGCCAATTTTCCGCAATCCTGCGTCAAAATGCTCGCGCATACGTCAGTATTCCCTGCGCATTTTCCTTATCTTACGAAAAATTAGCTCTGTGGAAACTCTGCGACCCTGCACATAGGGAAATTTTCGTTTTTTTGGTGCGTAAGGATGCAGCAAGGCTGACGCCTTGCAAGACCGACAATCCGAAAAGACGGAAATTTAACAAGTGCAGGGCATATGGGGTTCGACTCTCTAATGCTTAAATATATTTCATTTTTGCTTTGAACTCTGTGGGGGAGCAGCCTCTCACCCTTTTATAAAGACGGTAAAAGCAGCTCTGATCGGAAATGCCAACCTTGTAGGATACTTCTGATACGCTGTAACGGTTTGTGAGCATTAATTTTTCCGCCTCCGTCACCCGCACATAGTCGATATACTCTTTATAATTTTTGCCGGTGACCTGTTTGAATATTTTGGAGAAATAGTGATAACTCACATTGCATTCCTCGGCCAGCCTTTGCAGGGTAATATCCCTGCTGTAATTTTCCTCAATATATTTTAAGGATTTTTCCACCTGCCTGACGTGCTCTTGCTTATAATTCTCCGGCATAACAGCCACGCATTTTTCACGAATCAGGAGAGCGATCATTTGATAGATATATCCTTTGATAAACAGATCGTAAGCGCTCTTCCCAGCCGTGTATTCATGATACATTCCAGCCAATACGGAACTCAAGTCAACTTTTTTCTTTTCATTCCGAATAATTTTGTAGTTGTATTTTGAACCAAACGTACCCAGAAAGGATTTGATATATTTGGTTTCCAGAACATTGGCATTGGCCATGCTGATCAGGCTGGAGTCGAAATACAATACAAATGCCACGCTGTCCAGCTCCTCTTTCTTATCCGTCGAATGCACGGTATGACCACCCAGAAAAGCGATATCCCCTTCCTGTAGGGTATATTTCTCACCGTTAATGGAAACCAGAATGCTCTCCTTCACAACATAAATCAATTCCATGTATTCATGCCAGTGCGGAAGAGAAAACAGCTTTTTGTCTCCAACTCCCTGCAAAGCAATACGGAAAGGGAACAGAGGGTTTTCATTGAACAGGGCATTTTCTTTTTCAACCAACACGCTTCCCTCTTTCATTGTCTTTTTACGCATTTTTCATCTTTGCTTTGAATTCAGTCGGTGAGCAGCCTCTCACCCGCTTATACAGCCTGTAAAAGCAGCTTTGGTCCGGAATGCCCACTTTATACGAAATTTCAGAAATACTGTAATTATCCTCCAGCATTAGCTTTTCCGCTTCGTTGACACGCACAAAATCAATAGACTCCTTGTAATTTTTCCCCGTCACTTGTTTAAATATCTTGGAGAAATAGTGGTAACTGATATTGCACTCCTCCGCCAGCTTATGCAGCGAGATGTCCCCGCTGTAATGCTCCTCTATGTATTTAAGCGACTTCTCCACCTGCTGGATATGTTCTTCCTTGAATTCCTCCGGAATCATTTTGATGCAATTTTCCCGGATCAAACAGGCGATCATCTGATATAGATAGCCTTTGATCACCAATTCATAGGCTTCCTGTTTGCCGAAAAACTCTCGGTAGATACCGCTTAGAATATCGTACAATTCGGTATTGCTGTTTTCATTGCGGATAATGTGGTAATTATATTTGGATCCAAATGCGCTCAGAAAAGATTTGATGTATTTGCTTTCCAGCACATTGGAATTGATGCTGGATACCAGAGTGGAATCAAAGAACAGTACGAAAGAAATTCCAAGCTGTCCTTCCGGTTTATAGGACGAATGAACCGTATGCTCTCCCAAAAAGGCGATGTCTCCCTCATTGAGAAGAATCTCCTCCCCGTTTACCCAAATCTGGATGCTGCCTTTCGTGACATAGATCAATTCCATGTATTCATGCCAGTGGGGAAGTGAAAAAATTTTCTGATTTTCAAGCCCTTGCCAGGTGATGCGAAAGGGAAACAGCGGATTTTTATTCAGCAGAGCGCTTTCTTTTTGACCTTCCATATACTTACTCACCTCTGTCTGTTAAGTATGCAAAGGACATACCAGAAAGTATGTCCTTTGCCATAATGCTTATTGTAATTTGGCGATGTATTCGTCAATCTTGTCTTTATCTTTTGTCTCGTCCAGCATGGTGTCACCGATAACAATCAAGCCGGAGTCGGTTCCGAGTTCTTTCCAGAATACCTGTTTATCCAGCGCTTCCGCAACGGCACGCAAAGGAAGGAGTGTTCTGTCATTCTGTGTGAATGCCGCAGTATCCAGAGAAATTTCGGTCCCATTTTTCACCATCTTGGATTCGCCTAGAACAATGGTAATGGTTGTGCTGTCCTTGGTGATGGTCACTTTCTGTTCCGCTTCATTCCAGTCCACTTTCGCGCCGAAGGATTCTGAGATAAACCGAACCGGGACAACCGTTCTGTCATTCACAGTGGTCGCAGGTACATCCAAAGCGGTCTCGGTACCTTTTACCAATGTTTTCTGACTGTTAAGCATCAGGACAACATTATTATCCGCTGTATTGGAGGATGGAATTTTAATGCGGTATGCATAATCCACATCAAAGTAATACAGGTAACCATCCTTGCCTAAATCAAAATGACTGGGTTTCGCTCCGTTCAGGGGCACATCCTTCGTTTCCATCGTCTCCGGATCCATCACGACCAGTGTATCTCTGGGTACGCAGTAGAGCATGCCGTTTTCATCAAAATGCATGTCATAGGGATCCCATCTGTTGGAATACCGGTTCCAGTCATATCCCTTTACATCTTTTTCCTTCTTCACTTCCAGAGTAGCTGGATCCATTGCAAAAATCAATCCATCCGATGTGCACCAGAGCAGTCCGTCAGGACCAAAGACCAGATCACCTGCCATTTTCATGGCGCCTTTCACCTCTTTGAACTGCGGAACAACCTCTGTCAGCAATTTACCGGTTGCCACATCCATTTTAAAGATTTTTGCGGACGGTTCCAGCGTATCATTGTCTCCGCCCAATCCGCCAAATATGGTAGAGGAGCCGTAAAGGATTCCGTCTTTATAGGTCAGGCCGGAAATACTCTGATTTTTTATGATATTCTTGTAGCATTCCGCTTTTCCGGTTTTTTTGTCATAGAGCACAACCGCGCCCTCTTTTTTACCATAGTCTGCGATGGTAGACATTGCAATCTTATCACCGCAGTCAACAATTCTCATCGGCCTGGATTGTCCCTGGCTGGCCGTTTCATACAACTGCTTCGGATTTTCATTCTTTTTGATTTCTTTTGCCGGATCAAATTCGCTCATAGAACAACTCGGATACGATCCAAAATAAATTTTTCCATCTATTTCAGCAATCGCCGTAGACTGTCCCATTTCAAATGAAGTTACCTCTTCCAGTGTGCTTGGATTTATCTGAACCGCTTTCGGTCCCATTAACCCAGAATACATTACATTGCCGTTTTCCAAAGCTTTTAGACCAACCAGTTTTGTCCCCACAGCGTCCAGTTTGTTTTGGAACAGAATTCTCTTGCCCGTTTTAAAGTCGATCAAGGAAATGTCGCCGCCATATGTAACATGCGCAAATGTTTTATTCGGGAAATCCGGGTTATTCTTCAGTTCAACAACGCTGCCGCCACGGAAGCCGGTGCCGAAACTCCATCCGAGAGGAGTTATTTTTCCGGTAGCCAGTTCATAGCTTACAACGCCGTTCTTTGTTGAAACATAGGAATAACCGTCAATTTCATGGGTGGCAAACGGACCATGTGCCGCCGGAATAATCTGCTCTTCAAATTTGCCGGTCTTGGTATCAAAAATAGCAAACTCAGTTCCGCTGCTTTCGGTTTCGCACCAGATAAGGATTTTATCGCCGGCAACCGTGCATGCATAATAGGATTTCAACGCAGAACTCAGCTTTGGTCCGGGAATGATCGTTTTCTTCATGGTCTTTGCATCAATTTTAAAGAATTTTGTGCCGATGACCGCACCGCCGCCATAGAGATATCCGTCGTGGTATGCCAGAGCACGGATATATTTTTCACCCGGCAGCTGGTTCCCCAGATCCATCATTTTCTGTGCCTTGGGATCCCATTTCACGATTTTTGCATTGGGATATGTACTCATAAACACATTATCCTGATCGTCGATGGCAATCTGGCAAATTGCAGTTTCCGTGGAGACTTTTCCTAAATCTTTTACTTCCTTTGTCTCCGGGGAATACATGTAAAGGTTTACACCTACGAAACCGGCAAAATAGACATTGCCTTTTGAATCCGTCTGATGTGTCCAGAATGTTCTTCCAACCGGAATATCAAAGCTTCTTAAAAGTGTGCCGCTTTCCAAGTCAAACACATTAAACTTTGCCGGATCCCCGGAAGCCGTTGTACAAAGGATTGGTTTCCCATCCTCCATGCTGCAGATACTGTTTAACAACGTAGTTGCTTTGATTGGCTGCGTCAGCTTTTCCGGCTGACCGAACTCGTATGTGCTCAGTGTGCCGTCCGCCGCTGAAACCATGGCGAAGGACGCCAGAACCATAACACAGACCAATAAAATGGAAACTGTCTTCTTCATGATAATTTTCCTCCTTGTCATTTCACACATTTATAATATAATTTTTTGTGTACAAGAATAGTGAAAAGCAAACGATTCCTCTGCTTTTACAACCGGCAGAATGAAGTGTAATCTTCTTCTGAATCCCCCATTCCGGAATAGCATTGCTTATCAAACTGCATTTTTTATAAAAATTGAATTTGCAAGAGGAACTGTCTCTTTTTCAAATACTGCCTTTTTATAATTATCCGATTCTTCTTTCCTGTACCATCAATATAACAAATATTGCGGTATAAATGAAGTGAAATTTTTGCCAAGCGTACTGCATTTTTTGTTAAAATATTTTTCAGAAATTTCCTTTTGTATCTCAAGAAGGACAAATCCTGCATATTTCATTTTCCGTTTTTCGACAAAAACAATTTGTTTGAGCTATTTTTTATTAGCACTGAGCGGAATTGATTCGTATCAAAGAATTTATTTGAGTCGTTTTCTAATTTTATAAAATTGCATTTTTTGAAAATCATTTCTTTCATCTTTCTATTTTTTGATTTTTCTTCTTTTTTCAAAAATGACACTTTAAATGAATCCAACTTTTTCAAATAAATTTTGGTTTTTTTCCAAAATTGGAGAATCAATCTTTTTTCATTCTGCAATTTTTGATTTTTTAATATTTCATACCCTATTCCGGAAATCCTTTTGTTTTGTTTCCTGTCCCCAGTATCTTAATTGCCCGTCTCGATACGATTTAAAACATATCCTTCAGATATTCTTTGTTCTTCTCAAACATAGCGTCTGTCATCTCTTTGATCTCTGCCAGCCCGAGAACCGCCGAGGTGAGCGGATCGTGATAAATCGCCTGGTATATCAGATCCTTATTTCCGCTCAGCGCGCCTTCCACCGCCATCTCCTCACACATCGCGTTGACATTATTGAGAACGGCAAGCTGAGGCGGCAGTTTCCCTACCTTTGTGGGAACCAGTCCGCGTTTGGACGCCACCACCGGAATCTCCACACAGCAGCCATAGGGCAGATTATCAATCAATCCGAAATTACGGACGTTTCCATTGAATTCAAATATCCGGTTATCACCAAAAACGGCATTAAATATGTGGGAGGCGTACTCATCTCCACGGGCAAAGTCCACCGGCTGTTCAAACCATTCATCCATGTCTTTCTTCCAGGTATCCTCCCGCTCGAGATAAGTTTTTAGAATATAAGCATGTTCCCCTGAATTCCATCCTGTACTGCCGATGCAATATTTCTCAATCAGATCCTTGCGATTGCGGAACCACGGGTTATACTCGCTGTCATGTCCACTGGATTCTGTCACATAATATCCCAGATGCTTAAACACCTCATTGCGCACTTTCTCTTCCCTGTAAACCTCCTCTCTTTCTTCCACCGCTTTCCGAATCAATGGATAGGCGTCTTTTCCATTCCATCTGTATTCCAGATAGTGTGCCTGATGATTGATCCCGGCACAGAGATAAGTGATTTCCTCCATTGGCGCTCCAATCCATCTTGCAAGCATACCTGCCGTTTTCTGTACGCTGTGGCAAAGGCCGGTTATCTGCAGACTGGTCTCGCTCTGCATCGCACGGCACAGCATAGCCATCGGATTGGTATAGTTCAGTACAATAGCGTTCGGCGCATACTTTTCAATATCACGGCAGATATCCAGCATAACCGGAATGGTGCGCAGAGCTCTAAAAATTCCTGCCGGTCCCCGGGTATCTCCTACATTGATGTCAACTCCATACTCCATGGGAATCTCCACATCATACCGCCATACATGAACACCACCTGCAAGAATTGTAATCAGAACGCCGTCCGCACCTTCCAAGGCTTTCGCCCTGTCGGCTGTAGCTTCCACTTTCACATCGCAGTTTTTCTCTGCCACCAGGCGTTTTACAGCCCTTTCTATGTAAGAGAGTCTGTCCGGATCGATATCCATCAAAGATATGGTGCAATCCTGAAACGCGTCAAAGGTCAGCAGATCCCTGACAAGATTTCTGGTAAATCCAAAACTTCCTGCACCAATAAAAGCAATTTTTTTCATTTTTATGCTCCATTCTGCTATTTTTACAAAAGCTTTTCCACTATGATTCAACGATTGCACGGCGGTGTCATCCGCTTCTGGAAAAAAGGAAACACTGCCATATAAGAAGTGGGAAATAGCTCACTTTTGCTTTTATTTTAATCTTCTCTTGCCGAAAAAGCAATCCATCATTCTATCATCCATATGGATGATTATTTCATAAATGAGATGGGCTATCCTATTGACAGAATATTTTATCAAAACAAAAAGTCGTCATGGAATCGTTAAAATTCCATGACGACTGCTTATTTTTTGATATTTAATTGAATTTATTTACGATCTCTTCGATAATCGCCTTATCATCCTCTGCATTGAGCGCCTCTCCGTCACTTATCACAATAAGTCCCTGATCAACGCCTGTCTCCTGCCAGAAAATTGTCTTTCCTAAACCGCTTTCGGCAAAGGCACGAAGCGGAAGCAAGGTACGGTCATTCTCATCCGTAAAGGCAGCCACATCAATGGAAATATCCTGCCCATTGACGGTAATCTTTTTCTCGCCAATCACCGTTTTGATTTCCTTGTCGCCGAGTTTTACGGTAACGGTTTCCGTTGCTTCGTCATAGCCCACTTCCGCACCGAAGCTTTCTGCGATAAAGCGAACCGGGACTACTGTTCTTCCCTCAATTGTTGTAGCTTTCACCGCTCCGGAGGCATCGATCGGCTTCGCTTCTCCTTTTACCAGTGCTTCCGTTTTGCCAAGCATCAATGCAACGGATTTCGCAAGGACGGTATCCGCTGATTTTGCATCGTGGGACAGCACAATCTTGGATACGCTTACAATATCGGGATCTACAAAATAGAGATTTCCGTTTCCCACAATATCCAATGTATTCGTTCCTTTGTTATACAGTTCTTTTGTTTCCTTGGTGTCCATATCAACGGCAGTAATCCGGTTGCCGATGTTTGTATACAGAAGTCCGTCCTGACCAACCGCAAGGTTATAGACAAGCGCTCTCGTCTTTGTTAAGGTCAATTCAGAGTTTCCGATCGAAACTTCTTTGTTGATTTTCAATGTGACCGGATCAACAAAAAGAAGGGTTTTCTGTGTTGCTACCATCAATTCTCCATTGGGAGCGAATTTTGCTTCCCCTGCATAGTACTGCGTCTTTTTGTCAGTTGTCAGCTTAATATCTACTTCTTTTTCCACTTTTCCGGTTGCATAATCCATCAAAAAAAGCTTTGCCGGTGCGTCAATCGGATCAATTCCCAGACCGCCGTAAACATAGGTGGAACCATAAATTTTACCGTCTTTGACCGCCACGCCGCCTACGCTCTGGTTTTTGATTGGTTCTGCCACCACCCGGGTTTTCCCGGTTTCCTTATTATAAAATCCAATGGCGCCCCCAAGTCTGCCGTAGTCCGGCATAGAAGCCCAGATAACGTCCTCGCCGCCGTCCACCACGACAAGGCCTCTGTCCTGATGCTGTTCTTCCATGTTCGCAACATATTTGGGGTTCTCATTTGTTTTCACAGCTTTGCTGGGATCATATACCTGCAGTCTTGCCTTTCCATACATGCCGCAGTAATATAAGCCGTCAATTTCCCGAATACCCTCAATCTGAAGGGAGGGGAATTCCAATTTATTTTTATCTGTTTTTGTATCAAAAACAACCGCTTTTGACCCCATATATGCACTGATAAGCAATTCATCGTTGATACCTGCTTTCAGAATCCGTATCTGTGTCGTATTGGCAGGAAGTACATCCTTTATCAATTCAACACTGTTCTTTTCCAGATTAATGATAATAATGCCTTCTGTGCCGGCACCGGCAACAATAGACTTTCCCGGATATTTGGACTGGTCTTTTAACGTCACAACCTTCGGACTCACCAAATATTGACCTGTCCCCATTTTAATTTCAGGAAACTCTTTTATCTCCTTGGTTGCCGGATTGTAAGAATACAAATGGGATTCCTTTGCGCCGGTGGGGATATTATGGAAATAAACAACATCTCCATCAAAGTCCGTGAAGTGCAGATGCAACGTTTTCGGAATATAATCCACCCACTCTTCCTTTTCCATATCAAACACGCACAGATAGTATCCGTTGACGGAGCCTGCAATCTTGCATCTTGCAAACAGATATTTTCCGGCTGTTGAAATAGCATAGAAATTATTAACATCGCTTTCCGTGAAGGTTCCGTCCAATGCCGGATTTTTCATTTCGGTCGTCTTTTTCGTTTTTGCATCGTATTTCACAAAATTCGCAACCGGATCTCCCATGCTGCCCATAAAAATTTTATCTTGATAAGCGCCCAAGGAACGAACATATTTCCCGACTACCATATTGGATCCGACTTCCTCAATCTTATCCGTTGCTATATTGTATTTTACTAACATGGCATTCGGATAAGTGCCGAAATAATAATTGCCCTGCGAATCAAAGACACCCGGTGTCATCACTGCCGTTTCTTCAAAAACGGCACCGTAGCCCTTCATTTCATCGGTTTTTGGATTATAACGATAAAAATTGCAATAGGCCTGTGTTGCACAATATTGATGATACCGTCCGATCCCATATCCACCGCATAGCTGACTTTTGCCGGCAAATCTTTGCCGTCCACAACATTGGTAAGCTCATGCTGAACCGTTACCTTCGCCTGATCCACATTGTATGCAAAAAAGATTGCAGGAGGCCCTGACGTGACCGCATAGACCATTGTTTCCCCATTCTCATTTACCTGCGTGGTGCTACCCAAAATCTGGACATCGCTGATTGGTTTTCCCAGCTGAACCGGCTTTCCTGCCATCAATGTGCTCAGTTTTTCCGAGCGAAAGCCCTCTGCATAGCCAAGAACCGCAAAGCATTGCATACACAGACATACCACAAGAAGTAACGGTAACCACATTTTTGTTTTTCTCATTTCCATTTGCTCCTTTTCTTTTTATTGGTATCTTCATTATATCATGGCCGCCGGCGGATTTTTGCAATATATTTTTTCTTTTTGTACTTTTCCATAATTTTATCACAAGCAACAAAACAATCAAGGTCTCTTTTTTCAGCTTTGCTTTTCGGCAGTTGTGCAATGCTGTTTTTTGCATACAAAAAGAGACTGACAAAATGTCAGTCTCTTTCTTAGCTTGTTGCTTATAAAATCGTTTTCAATAAGCTTTACGGTTTCACTACAACGCCGCTTACGATGATTGCGATCAACGGAGCATTGTCATATTTTGCAACAATCAGCATTTCATCCAGTTTTGTGTCGCCGCCGTTTTGTTTTACGGTTTCAATATCAGAAATAGATGCATTGCCTTTGATAGATCTGATGGAAGTACCATTGTCGCTCAAAGTTACTTTAACAGCCGGAACATTGCCCTTCATGGAAACAGTGCTATAGTCACCTTTGGCCGTAGTTCTCTCAAAGTTGACACGGGTACCGTTGATATCATGAACCAGTCCGCCAAATACGAACAGCTCGTCATCATCCTGCTCAAAATCAGCATCTGTGATTTTGTCATTAACAGTTTTAGGATTTATGATCTGATCTGCTGTGAACAGTACAGATACGCCACTAGCTTCGCCCTTGGAATCTGCATTGTACTGGATAACCCAGCCTTTTTCGATATCTTCGCGAGCATATTCGGTAACTTTGCTGTAACCAGCGTGTGATTTGATCTTGGTGTCGTCTGTTACAATGACTTCAACGCTTTCACCGTCTACATAACCTTTCAGCAAGGTAGCGGAATCGCCGTTGGAATCGTTCTTGGTACCAGTAGAAGTTACGATCATTGCAGCCGCATCTTTCGCTGCGATTGCAGTGATGTCATAACCCAGTGCAGCGATAATGTTGTTGTCATTATCATACACGATTGTCTTGAAGCTGTATTCGTCATCCTCTTCCAAAGCGGAAACTTTTACAACAGACATATCTTCTTTCTTTGCATCTGCAACCTTATCCAAGGTAGCAACATCTGCATTGAAGATGTTGGTGTCGTCAGTTGCAGTGTATGCACCCAACTGATTCTCACCTTTGTATCTGATGGTATCAGATGCACCAAAGCTCTTAACAGAATAGTTGCTGTTCATTGCTTCAATAGCATCTCTGTTCATGCCATAGATTTTGTTGATTTCGCCGGAAGAATTGGTTTTGTAACCAATCAGGTCGCCCTGCATTGCTTTGATTGTTGTCCACTCAGAAGAAGATTTATCTTTCAGATCTTTCTGAGAAGCGCCGTTGATTGCAACTTTGCTTGCAAATTCAACAACAGAATACTCGCCCTTCTGGTTCATGATGCTTGCTTTGAACGTATCGGTGTTGAATTCTGTTTTTGATTCCGTTGCGATCAGAAATGCAAAGTCATTTGCACCGCCGGAAATCACATCTGTTTTGTACAGAATGTTGCCGGACAGGTCGATGATATAGGAACCTTCATCGCCGACTTTCACATAACCTACATCGTTGTTTGCAATTTTGTATTCGCCGTCGCCGATTTTGTAGTAGTAAATGTCGTTGGATTTGTTTTCCTCATTGATGGTGCCGGAAACAACAGTGTCGGTGATAATGATATCATAGAACACATTGTTTTCTTCGTCTTCAGAAACAGCTACGTTTGCAACATTGTCTTTCTTGATGTCAGAAAGTTCGATTGCTTTGCCGTCTTTATCTCTGAGGCTGTAAGAAATTTTGTCATCGTCCGGATCCAAATCAATTTTGGAATCGCTTGCAGTTGATACATTCTTAAATGTTTTCTTAGCGCTGGAGTTGGAATAAATCACAGCGTTTTTCACATTTACAGAATCAACCACGAAAGAACCGTACTGTTCAACAATTGCCAGATCATAATCACTGTCAGTATCGTTGTTGATCAGTTTGATGCTTGTGAAATCAATTTTATCATCCGAGAATAATTTTCCAAAGGCATCTTTAGACATTTCTGTGTTGCTTGCATTCAAATAAGCTTTGAAGTTAGCATCCAGTTTTACTTTCAGATCTTTGTCATCATTGCTGTCGTTTTTGTAGTAAGAGATTTCTTTTGCCTTATCATCAAAAGTAAAGGTGTTAACCTGTTTCTTTGTCAGAGACAGTGTTTTGTTTCTGCCTGCTTTCGGAGCGATTGCCAACAGAACCAAATCATCATCGTTCATGTCTACATAAGCGACACAGTTGTAGCC
>CAKRUL010000002.1 GCA_934403665.1 uncultured Clostridia bacterium
AGTATTCTTCAAGGGTTTTGCGTTCGATCAGCATCTGCTCAATATGAGGGATCAAGGGAAAAGTTCTTACACTGGACTCAGTTTTAAGCTGATTTTCGACAAAGATCATTTCTTTGCCGCTGCCATAAGTGCTGGAGACCTTACGGCGAACCGTGAGTTTCTTTTCTTTAAAGTTGACGGAATCCCACTTCAAACCGATAATCTCGCTCTTGCGAAGTCCGTAGTAGGCTGCAATATGTACCACAAGTTCAAGTCTGTCGCCCTTGAATACTTCAAAGAGCTGTTCCAACTCGTCCTTGTTGTAGAAATTGGCTTCAAACTTCTGGATCTTCGGGAGTTCAACCTTATCTGCAACGTTTATATCGAGCATATCCATTTTTACAGCATATTTTAGTGCTTTGTGGATATTGGCGTGGTAATGCTTTACAGAATTGCCCGAAAGACCGCTGTTGTACTTATCGTTATAGAACTGCTGAAGCTGTAAAGCTGTCAGGTTGCCAAGCAGAAGATGCGGATAACGCTCGTCAAAATAGTTTTTGATCCTGGTGATATAGCGAGTGTAGCTCTGATGAGAGGTTCGGGCGAGTGTCGGTTTGATCGTTTCAAGCCAGTAATCAAGAAATGCCGTGAACTCAAAACCTGTCTTGCATTCAGCATCATCACTGAGGATCTCCTCGCTGAGTTCTGTCTTTTCCTTTTCCTTTGGAGCTTCCTTGACTTTTGTTAAGCTGCCTGTGAGAAACTCCTCATAGAACTTTGCTACAATGACGTTCACCTTTGCTGTCAGTGCTTTATAAGAGCAGTCAGCAGGCAAATCGGTCGTGACCCATTTTCTCTTACGCTTGCCACTGTCGTCCTTGAAATCAAAGACAACATAGTTTTTGCCTTTCTTATCGGCAATAATGTACTTAAAAGGCAGACTTGCTTTCATTATATTACCCTCCTTATGTCGAAAGCGGTGGTCTGCGCGATTGACCTCATAACTCTATTGTAGCGCGAAACAAGGCCATTTGCAAGCGTTTTCCTACCACTTCTACTAAATTTGACACAAGGGACATTTCTACCAGTTATTTTTGTGCGCATTGCAGAACGAAATCTATAACCGTAACTTTTGCGACCTTGATCGTTCTACTACAAGGAATTTTTTTGAGCTGTCCTTCCTTGACAAGCTGATAAACCTTTTTCTTTCCATAGCCGAGAATTTCACATAAGTCCTTCACTTCCAGTAGCTCAGGATATTCGCTATACATATTCCTATATACAACTTCAAGCGGTATTGAATCCATAGGACATAACCTCCTTCCTGTCAGAAAAAGAAACTGAAAAAGCGTAGATGTTCCATATTCTATTGTCAAGATACAAAGTGCATCGTTGTCAGTTATTTTTATGCCTGATATTTGATGTACTGTTGGCAGCTTCCCCCTCAGATCGTGAGGAAGCTCCCGACAGCATATCAGCTGCCAAACAAAGCTAAGGGGACTGTGCGGCAAATGGAAAAAACGTACCGCCCCTTATCACAGAGGATAGTTATGTCAGCAAGTGATCCGTACCCTTATCAAACATCAGTGGTATGAACCCCTCTATATATCAACCGAGGATTTTGCAAAATCGGGAAGGTTTTTCCCATATTTCTGTCTCCAAAAAGAAAAAATCAGTGTTCTGCACATATTTATTCATTCATTTTCGTGCAAGATAATATACTCTTTGAGCTTCTGCTTTGCGATCTTGATTCGATAACGCACCACGTCAATGGACAAGCCGTATTTCTCAACGAGATACCACATCGTCACCTTGTCCTCTCTCAGAAAGTAATCCCGTATCAGCTCATACCCTTCAGGAAAATCCGATTTCAAAAGTTCTAAGGCATCAGGCAGATAGTCATGCCTGTTCCGGTGCCTGATCTGCTCCTGCTCTTCTTCCTCGCTTATGGGGATACTTGCAGGATCGGGATTCGCAGAGAGAACAGCGTCAAAATTGGGATAGATCAATCCGTTTTCTGCATCCCGCTCCTCAAGGTATCGTTCTTTTCGCAAGAGCTTGTTATACTCTTTCTCAATATTACGGGGAACATCATCGCCAAAGTGGACATACATAAATCTTCCCATTACACACTGTCCCCCTTAGCAGAGGTCAGGTGTGTAAGAGGTTTGGCATGGATTGCCTTCAACTGTTCATTGCAGGCTGTCAGCGTATAACGGTTATTGAACGCACAGCCGTCAAGATACGCCATGATGATGTTCTTATCTGCTTTTCTGAAATCCTGATAACATGGCAACGCATACATCAGGAGCGAAAACAAATAACGCTGCCTGCAAGGGTGAAGTCTGAGTGCGATACAGACCGCACAGAGACAATCATACTGCATCTTTCTTTTCCCCGAAAGATACCGTGAGAGTGTAGAGGGAGCAATCCCTGTCAACCTTGCCAGCGTTTTCTGGCTTATATGGATCTCGTCTAAATACCGACATAATGCTAAGCAGAAGCTGTCCTTATGCTGCTCAACAAGATCATCAGTTCCGTAAACGTAAACTTCGTAGCTTTGCGGCTCCTCATGTTCGCTGAATAATGAAATCTGAGGAGTATGTAAATCATTCATAATACCGGTTCCGTCCTTTCTGTCAGACGGAAATCAGCAAATGAACATAGTAAGCCTGTCATTCGGAATATACCCGTCCGACAATCAAACATTACTCGTCCATTCGATCGTTTCATATTCAGTTTCCATACAGTGATCGAGTAACCCTCCTGCGCAGTAAGGTTCACCGTTGGAGCAACGCGCCGATGCGTTCTATATTATTATGAACCATTACAGCGTAAAAAGCAACTTCTCAGCGTTCCCGTTCGGGAACACCCGATTTTTATAAAAGCCCCATTTTCCTGCACTTTTTGATAATGCACTGCTTGATAATGCACTACCAATCCAACATTTTCACCTAACTCATTCAAACCTCTGTCCCACTATTGAAAACTAACCCTTCGTGCAAATCCATAGTGCGGCAACTTTTCACCAAAATTTCATCTTCCTATCACATTAGGCATAAGAAAAAGGACGGCCTGATCTGCTCAGACCGCCCTTTATGCCGAGAGTTTACAGCATAACACACTCAACTTCTATATCAGCACAAATAAATCCGCAAGGCGATCAGTGCAGAGCGTGATCAATTATCATCGTCCAGTACACCGTTATCACCCCTGAGAAACCCTTGTCGATCAAAGCGTAGTATGCCGTGTTATGTCACGGTTATGCTTTACGATATGATTCCCCATAGCAGTCAGCATGTCAAGATCACGGCGAATCGTTACGTTCTTCACCCTAGTCAGATTGCAGGCATTGGCGAGGTGTTCTTGTATTTGACTGATCGATACATCGTGGTTCTCGTCTGTGTACCGTGATAGATAATCGTAGATGTATATAATTCTTTCATGATCCATTTTATTTTCCCTCCTGCAAAAGCTGAAAATCCCTGTTCTGAACTCCGTTTCAGAATAGGGATTTTTGTATTTTTCTTATCCCGTTCACGCATCGCCCTAAATAAAATTTTTTCTTCTGTCAGACAGCGATACGGACACAACCTGCTCTTAACATTTCACCATAATTATGCACGAGAATCAATCGGGTTCGGAAAAAAGCGGCATAACGTTCGGAATGCTGTATCACCAGCAAATTCAATCGTAAACTTTTTGTGAACTCTTGCAGATTTCTTTCCCGATTTTTCAAATATGGCGGTAGATAAGTGAGGGGGTATTGCAGCCGAAGTCGCAAAGCTCCAATTCCTCCAACTGAGAGAGGAAACTTTACAGAGCCAAAGGCTCAAATTGAAGTCGCGCACGAAGGGCGTGATTCAAACCTAGCAAGCTCGGTATCTCCGCATTACAATTTCTCAGAAATTGAATGTTCCGATACAATGCTTGCAAGAGGGACACCCCTTGAACCCCGAACGAAGGAGATGAGAAAAATAGCAGAGATCGAACCACATAATCGGTATATGCAGATACGTCTCACCGAAGCAGAATACGAAGCTATCGAGCGCAAGTTTCGCAACAGCGGTCTGAGGTCACGGAGCGAGTTTATCAGGACTATGATATTTGAGGGATATATCGTCAATTTTGATGAGGAGAAGTTTGATAAGATCTACAGGCTTGTCGGCAGTATTGCCAACAACATCAATCAGATAGCTACTAGAGTGAACAGCACGAACAAAGTATATGCCGAGGACATTGTGAACATCAAGGAGGGACAGGATAAGATTTGGCAACTACTAAACTCTTTGCAATCAAAACTACTGAGGCTAAAGCGTTAGCCTATATCGCCAATCCTGAAAAGACAGACGACGGCAGACTGATCTTCACATACGGGTGCAGCTCTGATCCTGCACAGGCAAGCAGAGATTTTAGTGCAGTCCGTGCAGGCGGAACAGGCTTGAATACTGTCCTCTCTCAGCACTTTATTCAGAGCTTTAAGCCGGGTGAGATCACGCCTGAAAGAGCTTTGGAAGTTGGCAAGGAACTTTGTGAGAAATTCCTCAAAGGCGAATACCAATACTTCCTTGCAGTCCATACCGATACTGACCACACACATCTGCACGTTATCTTCAATAATGTGAGCCGTGCCAACGGCAGAACTTTCGAGACCAATATGAATCAGGGCAAGGTCAAGGAACGTGCGTGGAAGAAGCTTTTTGACCTATCAGACGAGATATGCAAACGGCATCATCTTTCAGTGATCGACCACCCCGAAAGAACGAGGGGCAAGAGCCATTGGGAATGGGATATGAACCGTCAGGGTCTGAGCTGGAAAGCCAAGCTGAAACACACGATAGATCAGGTTGTGAAAGCAAGTGAGGACTTTGACGATTTTCTCAGAAAGTGTGCCGAGTACGGTGTGCTTGTCGAGTACGATCCCGACCACAAGATCGACCTGAAATTTATGCTTGCGGAGCAGAAAGAACGCAATCCGAGAGCCAAGATGACTCGTGCCAAAACACTCGGCTGGTACTATGAAACACGGCAGATCAAAGACCGCATTGCTCAGTATCACGGAGTTATGATCTACACACCGAGGACAAAGGTCAGAGTTATCACAAAGAAGCCACCGAACAAGTTCGTGCAGGACGCTATCGACCGTGGCAATATGAAGCTCGCCAGTATCGCAAAGAACGTGATTTCCGAGTATGGTGTAGAACCTGAGCAGATTCGTCATGCGGCAATGTCGGCATATGCCAATAGCCGTAGTCTTCTCTCCGAGCTGAATTCCATAAATACCGAGATAGAAGATCTGAAAGTCAAGCTGAAAGTTCTGCGGAAATACCGCAAATTGAAAGTGTACGGTGAAGAGCTGAAAACTCTCAGCGGAAGTGAGGCGAAGAAGTACCGCAAGGACAACAGTGCCGAGCTGACCGAATACGGACAGATACGCACTCAGGTGTTGGAGCTTTACCCGTCGGGACATATCCCGACCGTAGAGAATCTGGAGCAAAAAATAAACGCCCTTATACAAGAGCGTTCAGAGAAAGATTTGCAGTTTCGTGAAGCGGATAAGCGGGCACGTGATCTTGCCGATGCACAGCGTACCATTGAGGAATTTCTCCGTCAGGAACGCAACGAACAGCAGCAAGACCGCAAGCGTAAGAAGAATGGGGATTTGGAATAAATTATTTATTCTATTTTGATTCCTTGCTTTTTGGCTGATTCTTTTGCGGCAATACTTTTTTCAATATCTATTGGTTTATCTGAGTAAACTCTTGGATATAGAATGCTACATTCCATAAGCATAGAGTATTCCTTTTTAGCAAATTGAATCAGTTTTCTTGCTCGACTATAAAACTCACAGTTTGATAAGTACAAATTATTAAAATACTCATATGTTACATAGTTATAATGCGTTATTTCCACAGGATTCATAGGAAATTCCATTTTGCCTTCATCAACTCTTTTTAATTCTTCAATCAATAATGATTCTGGAATATGATTAAGCCAGTTTCTTTCTCGGTTAAATTGAGTTAAAAGCTGTGATATTTCTTCAGTTGCTTCTAATAATGGAATATCTGTGTTTCCTTTTTTTACTCGTTTTCTAATATGTTCTCGATACTTAAAGTACGATATAGATACTTTTTGTGAATCGCCAAGCAAATTGACAAGATACGATATTACATTATAGGTTTTATCAGTCATTTCGCTATATATCTTATAGGGAACAGTATCTTGTCCTTTGTATTTATCAACATATTCTTTAAGTTCGGTATTGTAAGATTTCATTTTATCCATACACAACTCACAAGATGAAATGATCCTATAAAGATAAATGCAGCAGTTCTTTTTCGAGTCAAGTGGAAATTGTTTATCTTCTTGATTCATGTTTATTAAAGTTCCTTTCTATGATTTGATTTGTATTCTTCCAAAGCCGTGAGCAGCAGCTTATTCACGCTCATCCCCAGTGATTCCGCATAAGCCTTGATCGCATCACGCTCCTTGGCAGACACATACAGCTTCAGCGTTTTGTAATTTGCTTTGGCATACTGTGCGTTTGAGGTAATTTTCTTGGAACGAGCCTGCTTCTGCTGACACTCCTTACAATACTTCTGAGAGCCTGCCGTCACGGTGTAAGGCTTTCCGCAGATAGAGCATATCTGTTCGCTGCCGATCGCAACAGCTTCTCCGGCTTGCTTCTTCTCCTTATATGCCCTGTTCCGCATGACCTGTGCCTTGTCACGGCAGTAGATGCAGTATTTCGCTCTGCTTGACGGAGATTCAAACTCCATTCCGCAGATCTGGCAAGTGTGCTTATACATCAGATCACCCCTTGATCGGTTATTACAGCTATTCTATCACATCAGTGGGGATATGTCAAGTATAATCGAAAATATAGTGAAGCTGCACTGGGGAAATCCCATAAATTGCTGCGCATTGCCGAAATTCAAAAACTTCTGAAAGTTATACTTGACAATAGAGATATTGCATAGTATAATAAAAGCACAACAGAAACACGAAAGGAAGGTAGATCCTATGTTAAACAAGTTCATGGTAACAGGCAGACTCACTGCCAATCCCGAAATCCAGACCAAAGGCGAGAGCCGTCTTTGCAAGTTCACCATTGCCTGCGACCGTCCAAAACGCAAGGGCGAGGAGAATCCCGAAACCGACTTTTTCACCTGCACCGCCTGGAACCGCAACGCCGATGTGATCGTCGATTGGTTTGGCAAGGGCGATATGGTCACACTCGTCGGAACAGTCCATATCTACCGCTATGAAAAGGACGGTCAGAAGCGTTCGTCCACCGAGGTAAAAATTGAGGAGATCCACTTCTCAGGCGGTAAGAAGCGTGAAAACACCGCACCGACCGTCAACCGCTACGATAACCCCTACATCGGCACAGAGAACGATCCGCTGTTCTGAGCAATAATCACAAGGAGGATGCAAAAATGGAAACCACTATCATTGCGATCAGCAATCAGAAAGGCGGAGTTGGCAAATCCACTACCGCATACAATCTCGGAGCTTGTCTTGCTCTGAACCACGGAAAGAGGGTTCTGCTTGTGGACTTCGATCCGCAGGCAAACCTCTCCGAGTACCTGAAATACGAGCCGAACGGCAACCCGACTATGACACAGCTTATCATGTCATTCCACGCAGGAACGCCCTTGAACGCTGAAGCCACTCAGAATGCGATACGTCACAGCGATACCGCAGGAGTGGACTACATTCCTTCCGACATCAATCTCGCAAATGCGGAAACGCTTATGGTCACGATGATCTCTAAGGAGCATATTCTCCGCAGGATACTCACAGAAGATGTGATCGAAGGTTATGACTTCGTGCTGATCGACTGCCTGCCGTCTCTCGGAACGCTCCTTATCAATGCTCTTACCGCTGCGGACAGAGTGCTGATACCCGTGCAGACACAGAAATTCGGTATGGACGGCTTACAGTCCCTTGAAGCTCTCACACAGCTTGTTAAGGCAAACACCAACCCGAAGCTGGACCTCATCGGAGTACTGCCGACAATGGTTGACCGCACGAAAGTCAGCAGGACGGCGATCGATACCCTCAACGAAAAGTACGGCGAAATGCTGTTCAGGACAAACATCAGCAAGTCTATTGAAGCTGCCAAAAGCTCTGAAAATGGCATACCGCTTTGTCTCACAGGTCACAAGTTAGGTCAGGAATACGACGAATTGGCTCAGGAGGTGCTTTCAAGATGTTAAGTATGTCAGAACTTGCAATGAACCCGAACCGCAAGGTCACTACTGTCTGCAACGGCAATAAGCAGGAGTGGGACGATCGTGAAGAAGCTCAGGCTTATTTTCTTGAAGCGATGATGAATAGCGACGGTGCAGAGCATGACCGATACTCCTGCATCTTCATTCAGCTTCAGAACGGACTGAGCTGCTGTACCGATGAAGATGACGAGGAGGACGAATGATGAAGCCGTTTGATACCGACAGGACACCGTGGCTTTTCACTCCTCACGATGACGGAGAGCTGGACGAGTTTTTCAGCTCAGACCACAGCAAAGTCATAGCAGAAACTTCACAGGAAGTAATCGCAAATCTTTCTGAGAGCCGTGACAGGCTCTCTGGAAAGCTCTGCTACACCTTCAATTACAATCAACGCAGATACAGATACACGCTCCTGCGGTTTGCGGATATGATCGTCCGTGCAGATGTGACGGCAAAAAAGCTGAAAAACCGTATCATAGAGCTTGACGCAGAGAACCGTGAGCTTCGCAAACAGCTTGCGGACATGGAAAGGAAGATGAAACAATGAATACACCGCAGTTTGACCTGAGTGCTATGCTCTCTACACCACAGCAGACCGCTGTTCAGCAGATTCCTTGTGACAAGCTTCACCCCTACCACAACCACAAATTTGAGCTGTACTCCGGGGAAAGACTTGAAGATATGGTAGCCAGCATCAAAGAGAATGGTGTGCTGTCCCCTATCATCGTTCAGCCCGACGGTGACGGATACGAAATTCTTATCGGTCACAACCGCTGGAATGCTTCAAAACTCGCAGGACTGCCGACAGTTCCGGCAATCATCAAGGCAGGACTTACCGAGGACGAAGCCGAAATGTATGTCATTGAGTCGAATGTTATGCAGAGAGGCTTTGAAAACCTCAAAATTTCGGAGCAGGCTGCCGCTGTTGCACTCAGACACAGCGAAATGTTCTCTCAGGGCAAGCGAAATGACATTCTCAGGGAGCTTGCACGCCTTGAAAATCCCTCAGCCGAACCCGACAGCTCAACTTTGAATCCAGTGGGTTCAAAGTTAGACACGAGCGAGAGCATCGGAAATGAGTACGGTGTCAGCAAAGGCTCAGTAGTAAGGCTTATTCGTATCAATAAGCTCACTGATGAGCTGAAAGCCTTTGTGGACAGCGGAGAGCTTTCTATCCGTGCGGGTGTGGAGCTTTCTTTCCTTTCGAAAGATACGCAGGATGTTGTCGCTGAATGTGCTGAGGACTGCAAGATCGACATGAAATCAGCCAAAATGCTACGTGCTTCTGCCGACAGCGAGGGCAACATCGATCGTAATACCGTTCACGCTATTCTTTATGGCGAGGACACCGAGCCGAAAGTGAAGCCCAAAAGCGTAAAGATCAGCCATGACATTTATACCAAGTATTTCAGCAACGGCGAGAAGCCGAAAGAGATCACGGAAACAATTGAAAAGGCACTTGAACTATACTTTAAGAATATGGAGGACGAATAATATGAAGAAGATCATTACAACGGTATTCTGCACCGCACTTACACTCTGCTCCGGCTTGACCGTCTATGCTACCGAGAACCTTGACCGTGACGATATCGAAGCCGAGATTTGGGAGGATATGTGGAACGGCAAGGGCGATAATGGGCTTGACTTTCCCGAAGCATCATACAAGCATCATCTTCTTGACAAGTGGCTTGACGAGAACTACGGTTCAGAAGATTATGACTGGTCCGAAATCGGAGAGCTTCAATATGAATACAAGGACTACTACCGTCGTCTGATCGAAGATTGGGATTTTGAGGACGATAATGAGGGTGGCTGGACGATCAGCACCGAGGACAACCATTACAGCTTTTCTCTGCTTAACGGTATGTGGCAAATGACAGACAAGAACGGTGATACCGTTGACACATTCCCACCATTCAGCACCTTAGAGGAAGACGAATCCGAAATCGCAGGCGGTTACGAGATCAACGATAACGGTGCTGACAGCCCGAGAGTGGTCGGAGAGGTCACAGGCGGAACGGAAACGGCTTCTGAGGGCAGTTCTTCCGCAGAGGGTAACGATACCACCTCTAGCCCGTCAGACGTTTCTGAGGGCAATTCTGACGATTCTGGCGTAAATCCTCTTGCAATCATCGCAGGAGTGGCAGCTCTCGCAGGAGTTGGCGGTGCAGCTTACTACTTTACAAGAAAACGGAAGTGATCTTATGATTTTTCAGAGCAAACAAAAAGTAAACGGTGCTCCCGTATGGGAAGTCGATACCGATACACAGACGGTTCGTCATCGCAGCCCTAAGACGGGCAAAACAGAGCGTTATGTGTTCCACACCGATCAAATCAGGTATTATCTGCATCACATTGAAGATAAGCGGCCTGACCTCTTGCAGGAGATCGTGGACAAGGGCGAGATCTACAAGCACCTTGACGAGCTTGACACAAAGGTCACGGACGCAGTAAACCGTCAGACCGACTTGCTCATGCAGTCGAGCCGTGACTATCAAATTGCCGTTGCATCGGGCGATCTCAATGCTGTTGGCTCAATCGGCAATATGCTCCGTATGCAGGCGCAGAGAGCCGTATATGATACGATGATCTATCTTTGGAGGGACGAATGATGTTTTGTGCGAACTGTTACAAGGAAATACCCGCAGGCAAGAGTTATTACAAGCATCAGGACACCAATCAGAGCTACTGCTCCCTGGACTGCCTGAATGACCACATGATCTATACTCACACGATCACTCTTGAAACGAGCGACGGTGAAGAAAGCACTGAGGAGCAGGACAATGACGAGTGAGGGGCATTTTTGCGGAATAATAAGAAACGGATAGCCGTCTGTTTAGGACGGTCTATCCGTGTTTGCCATTGATACAATAAATACTAATCTATCCAAACATAGCTTAATTTCCACTCACTATCCCAATGTGCTTCTATAAAATGACCGGGCATAAAATGTTTATTAGATAGATACGCACCTACGGACATATCATCTATATCCAGTGTAAATGACTCAAAAATAAGATTTGAACATATTTGCTTTGGATTGCTTACAGCCGTTTTATCAACTCCGTAAAAATCAAAGTATTCTTCTCTGAATGCTTCTTCTATTAGTGTTATGGCATTTTGGACAGCATATCTCAATTTGTCATAGTAATACTCGATAATTTCAGCATCGAAGCTTTTATTAGAGTGATTTTGCATACTGTACATGAAATACGGCTCAGGATCGGAATAAGCGGAAATAAATCTATTGTTTCCCTTGATGATTTCACTTATTATATCCATATTTAGTTCCATATCATCACCTCACTACAATAATTGAGATTATTATACCAAACCGCCCCGAAAAAGTCAATCTCCACACACTTTTTCACGCCCTTTTCATTGCATTATACCGCCATTTGTGCTATAATCAGGATATAGAGCAGATCGGAGGTGAAATGCAATGGATAACGAAAACAAAGAATTAGTAAACCGTTCATTATACAAGCGAATCAAATCAATGAACCGTGCTGAAATGGAGAATTTCGTGAGAAATGTCTTTAATCAGGGCTATGAGAAAGCCGAGAAAGAAACGCACAGCATTGATTATGACAGTCTGAGAGCCGACCTGAGCCGCATTAAGGGTATCGGTGAAAGTCGGCTTGAAGAAATAATGACTGTCATTGATAAACATATTGAAAATACAAGCGATAAAGGAGGATAAAACTTGACCGTTGACACGAAAGAGGTAGTCACCACGATAGCCTATATGATCGGTGTCCGAATGTCGGCACTGACCGTGAGCTATGGGGAATGTGCCGAGCTGATCGAAAAGCTCCGAGCCGACCGTGATGCTACCACAATACGATATTTATGTAAGCTGCGAACCGTACTGATGCAGAAGTTCAAAAAGACCGATGATCTGATGCGGTATCAGCTCAAAAATCTGCATAACATCGAATGGTATGACCACGATAACATCAAGCAGCTTGAAAAATGGGGATTTACCATTATTCAGGCAAACTCACGCTCCGAGAAGTATATGCAGGAGTTTACAAGGCTCATCAATGAAAACATTGATAAGTGTTCCCATTTGTTCTACGACTGGCTGAATTGGGAGTATATCCGGGACCTATTCTTCGTCCCGAAGTATAACAAGAACGGCGTAATGAAAGACGAGTTCACCAAATACATGGCGAACATCGAACATTACCCGTTTCAGATGTATATTCACTGGCAGCCTGCCGATGTGGGGAGCATCGTCTATTCCGACCGCAAGTTTCTGAAGATCATCTACGGTCAGCATAATGACAGCTTCACAGACTTCACGAAATATAAGGACGCTGATGATGAGACACGAAATAATATTTATGAATTTATAGAAAGTTCTGAGAAAACAGCAATTGCCGTCGATTGTGAGAACAGCAATCCCTTTAAGCTGTATAGTGTTCTGAAAGGCTTAAATCAAGTTGAACTTGCCAAGATCGAAAAAATCACGCTCTATGACGATCCGAACACTACCGCTGGCTGGGACTGGCTCTCCAAATTCACGCAGATACCCGTTGAACATATTGAGATCGATCGTGTGACCGACAGAAAGTCCCTGGTTGATCTACGAATGACAGCGAGTGTTGTCACTAACTTCTACCGTGACGGGATAACATCGTTTATTATTGTGTCGAGTGATTCCGACTTTTGGGGACTCATTGAGAGCCTGCCGAAAGCTCACTTCCTTGTTATGTACGAATATGAGAAGTGTGGAACGTCGATAAAAAATGCCCTCACACAGCACGGTATCTATTATTGTGCCATTGACGATTTCTGCTCCGCTGCCACCGAGGACATGAAGCGAGCTGTTCTCTTTGCAGAGCTTGAAAAGCACCTCCCCACCCTCTATGGGGAAAATCCTCTGGAACTCACGCAGAAGATTTATGAAGACACAAGAGTCACTGCTACCAAGAAAGAAATGGAGAACTTCTGTAATCGGTACGTCAAGACCTTGCGGCTCAAGGTGAACTCCGAGGGTAAGTTTATTATTGAGATACAGAAATAAAGTAAAAAGGACGGTCATTGCGCCGTCCTTTACTTTTTGTGTAACTTTGGGGTTCTATAATATACAGACAAAGCAGTTCGTTTCGATGTTCACGCATACAGAAGAACAGACCACTTTTGTTAGGGAACTATAATGAAAACACTATTCTATGGTGCTATGATGCATTTGTAGGATCGGACGCAAGCATTCTACCGACCTCAGAGTCCTACAACGAGTATCTCAGCGATTCGACAGCAGAGATAACATTTACTTCGATTGGCGGCAAGCTGAAAGTTCCAACGGGAACCAAACATATCCGCACTATCGCAGGAGATGACCGATACGAAACGGAAATCAAGCATATAAGCGATTATATTCGTAATCTGCCGGACGGACAGAAAGCATCCGATCGGGCGGTAACTCTCGCTCAGTCGCTTGGTTATGACCTGGCTGATAATGAGACTTATGTACAGCCGTTTGAACGGTCAAGTTTGATAATCAATAAAAGACGATAAATACAGCATATAAAAACATGAGGGCTTTTGCTTTGTGTGCAGAAGCCCTCTTTTTCACTTTGACTCCAGCGTGTGTGGACAAAGTTAATATGCTATAATCGAACAAATACTTTAGAAAAAATCAGCTTTGTAAAAATGTCATCAATCTGTTTTGCAACAGTTTTGGAATCGATTTTTGTGCCCAGTTCAATATTACCTTGCTGACCATGATAGGATAAGTTAGCAGATGTTATCAAGGTAGAATAGCCATCTACAGATAACACTTTTGCGTGCAATGCAGACATTTTATCATCGCTCTGTTTGTAATTATACATATTTAAGAAGCGACCCTTATAACGAAGAAGTTTGTCAAAACCTTGTTGCTTATCAATGTCATTTACGAAGAACTTAACGAAAACTCCGTGTTGACTCTTATCAATTATAATATCAACCAAATCAGAGAAATATGAGGATAGAGAATACCCTGTAATTAGGATATTCCTTTCTGCACCACTAATCATTGATTGAACAACGCTCATTGTTGTTCTTGCGTTGATTGCAAAAGAAGGCGGTGCTGTAACAACAATTGATACTTTATCCGCCTCATTTGATGTAATTGCTTCGTTTATCAATTCAATAATGCTCTCACATTTCTGTTGGGAAAGCTCCGGGTAATTACGTTTAAGAATTTCAACAGATTTTGTAGTGCCGTTTGAGTAGTCACTTTTTATCGTATTGATAAGAATCTCTTTGTTTATATCTCTACCTGGCATAATTCATTCACCAATTCTTTGAAATATGAGCATTCTTCTCTTCCTACAACTGGAACCACAAGACCTCGATCAAGCATCCTATTTCCGTTTTCACAAGCTGTTTCAGAAATCATAGAGCATGAATGACAAGCGGCTCCGTTAGAATTACTACCCGCAGGAAGAGTATTCATACATTCAGGATCGTTTGTACAAACAAGAGCTTCTTGGAAAGCATCTCTCATAAGACTGGTCATCTGATCTATTGAGCCCAATTCAACTAATCCTCCGAGAGAACCTTCCTTGTCAGCACTTCCTGTATATAACAGAATTCCTGACATTTTATCATTGAAATAGATGCGTTCACGAATTGCAGAAGATGAATATCCCGAGGACATAGACATTTGCTTTATCATAAGATGAGCAAACGTATGCATGAGAACATAAACGGCATTACGCATAACTGAAATTGTCCATCCCTTTGATTCACAGAAATCTCTGTATGAATCAGAATATTTTTTTGAGATGGCGTTAACAGTTTCAGAACTCATCCATTTTTCAATCTGCTCTTTACTAAACTCAATAAAAATACCTTCTCCATTTACTTCTGCTGCCGGAAGCCATCGTTCTGGACCATTCCCCTTAGAAAGATCAACTATGTTAGGTTGATTGTCAGCATCGGGATCAGGAGCTTCAACTCTTGTAAAACCGAGAAGAACCCTAACTTCTCTTAATCTTGTTACTCTTATAATTCTTTGAAAGTATTTTTTTAAGTAAGGCGGGAGAGGATCTTCTTCTGCCTTAAAATGTTTTTTATTGGATTCATAAGCTGGATCATCGTGATGAGTTATTGCGTTATATTCCATCTGCTTAATTTCAGTGAATTCCTTAATATTATTAAGACGGTGATATAGCGCTTCTTTATACTCGTCAAATGAATATAAAGAAAAATACTTTTCATATATCTTCTTTACGCCTTCATCTTCTCCTAATAAGTCTTTTGCGAGTTCAATATCATGGAGATGGTCATCAATAAGATTATATAATGGATTGATCCAAGGCGGAATAGAAATAGCACTTTTGGTTACGGCAAAGTAAACATTTGATGCACCACGCTGAGAAGGTATAACTGGTTTTCTACAGTTATCGCCTTTATGCAACGGACGGAACGGATGCCGTCCTTGACATTTTAAATCTTCAAAGTTGTCACGCTGAGTTGCTCCGCTCATGTTCCTTTTATCGCCACAAGAGCATTCAACCCACATATCTGCGAGTGTAGAAGTATTACCTATAGAATACATTCTCAAGTCGCCATTACAACTCTTATCTCCGTGATGAACCCACCATTTCCATGGGAAGTCATGCATATGTCCGTTTTCGCATATTGTAATGAAACGAGAAGGATATGCCGTTCTATGACATTTGGGGCAAGAAACGCCAAATTTCAGGTACTTCTCTAAATCAAAGTTTTTACGGGCGTCAAATAAATGTCCACATTTTACATTTGAACATACGTGCCAGTATGGAAATGTGACAACAGGAATGTCGCCAGAATCGCTAGTGCGTGGCATATAAAAACAATTAACACGCAAATAAGAAGCAAGCCTTCCATCAACTATCCGCATACCTTTTTCTTTCCAATAAGGAAGGTCAAGTATAGTTACTGAATCCTTAACT
The DNA here is from genome assembly GCA_934403665.1 of uncultured Clostridia bacterium. Next base: position 16,148 of record CAKRUL010000002.1, read on the forward strand.
GCGTCTACAATAGCTCCTGGACCAAAAGTGGTTATAATTTGATTTGGACGCAGTTCTCCAAGTTTATTGTTATTAAATCCGGGCATTTTATTCCTCCGTATAATAGAACATTGTTGCTGTGCTTTCAACTTCACGCATAGACCTCAAAGTAGGTTTTTCATTTTCAGTATGAGGCTGATCATATGAATTCATTAGTCTATTATATTTTGTTGTATCCAAAACATAGTATCTTAACTGCTTTGGCTGTGAGGTCTGAAGTTTCCACCAATCTATAAACTGATCAATTTCATCTTCTGCATCTTTCTTTGCAGATGGTTTAATAATGTTAAGGCGTTCAATTATAAGCTGTTTTACAGATGCAATCTGTTCGTCATTCAATGAAGAAATTAAAGCAGCATCTGCGTTCTTAGCCATTTCAGGATAATATAACCTTATAGCTGATATTATCAATGCGTGTAAAACTCTATCTCTTGCTCTTGCAGAAAAAGGAGTAGCTGTAGTACCCTCGACAAATCTGTATAGCTGAGAATGATAACCGGTAAAGTTTTCATAGTGAGATAAGTCACGAGGATGATATGCATTGTAAAGTGTGACTACTAAGCCAGGGAATGCTCTTCCGATACGGCTGGTAGCTTGAATATATTCAGAATTCTGCTTTGGTTGACCTGTTACGACCATTAATCCAAGTCTGTCAACGTCCATACCAACAGCTATCATATTAGTGGCAATAGCGGTATCGAGACAATCCTTGGAATGATAATTCATTTCAAGCTGATTTAGCTTTTCAGGTATTTTATATGATGCCATACGTGACGTAATTTCAACGTTGCGGTTAAGGTATCGGGAACTTTCAAAACTATACTTATTTTTTATTCTGTAGATTCGTTTAGGAATATCGTCTTGAAGAAGTCTTACAGCGCCGCCAAGCTCTCGTATACTATTAAAATATCCAACCAATGTATAATATGGATCAATCACATCTTTGTATTCTTCTTGAAGTGAGTAATTATGTGCGGACTGTAGGATAATAGAATACGTTCTTAATAACGCTGTTTTTACAGATTGTCCCGGAGCACAGATACCTACATATTTACGGAAAGGATCTTCCTCAATCGGAACTTCCTTAATAAAGAAACTGTCGCCAATCTCAAAACCATTAGGTGGAAACTGAGTTGTTTGCTGTCTTGCGTATAAACACTTAGCCTGTGCTTCTGCATTTTTTATTGTTGCAGTGGAGACTACATATTTAGGCTTTATGCCGTTGTATGTGCACATATCTTCAATTATAGTTTCATATGCACCGTAAACTGTGCCAAGCGGCCCCGTAATCAGGTGAAGCTCGTCTTGAATAATAAGCTCTGGTGGCAAAAACTGCTTGACTTCAGACATTGATGAAGTCGGCAATGTTGCAGTCTTATTATGTCTTTTATGCTCCTCACCAATTGCTACATATCCGTCTCTGCTACATTTACGATCAACTCGTCCGAACAAAGCGTTCGTTCTTACTTCCCAAGGCAGGTTTGCGAATTTATCTACAGTAGAAAGAATAATTGTCGGGCATTTAGCGTATATTTCTTCATCTACCAAAAATACAGGCAATGCAATCCTATCATCTTTATACTTATAGAATTGGCAATTCCTGCTTGAGCAGTGAATCTCAATAGATTTTTTTGGAATATCAATGTCAAAGTTTTCTTCTCTTAAAGGTGTTCCACAGAATGGGCAAGTAAGTAACTGTTTATAAATAAGATTTCGTGCTTTTTTTGCTTTGTAAGGATTATCTGGATTATCATTGAATTCCTCAAATTTGTTAGGAGTTACACCTCCACCTACCCAAAAACCGATGCTGATAGGTTCGCTTCCAAATAACTGCGGTTTCTGTCGTCTTATAGTTTCAGCGGCAAGAACCATTTTGGTTATACGATCTCTCTGTTGAGTGGTAAGGAGGCGAAGAGTATATCTGAGGATAACTGTTACTCCGCCATCACGTTCAAATAATGACATAACATCTTTTCTCAGTCTTCTGTTTGCAATAACAAAAGCCATGAGACCTAAATATGCTTCTGTTTTACCACCGCCTGTAGGGAAATACAGAAGATCTACAATATTTCTGTCTTTATGTTTAGGATCAACAATACCTGCAAGATTCATTAAAATGAAAGCTATCTGGAACGGACGCCATCCAAAATTGTTTTCTTCATTTTTAGGATTAATAAAATCAAGAAAATTACATGATATGCCAGCCCCATTCTTCTTTGAAAAGCGTTTGATACTATTCTGAAGGAATATTACCCGGTTCATAAAGCAAAATGCTTCAAACGTAATATCATCACTATCAATTAACGTAATGCCCTCACGAATACGTGATAGTGCCTCATTGCAACGGTTAATTACCAAATCGCCGATTTTTTCCTTGAATTGAGGATCATTCATCAGTTTATTTGTACTAAGAGTTTCTTTGATCCACTTCTCATATGAATCTGCAAGCGTATTAAGTTTAGAGATAGTTTCGGTTTTCTTTGATTTTACGGACATATCCGATGTTGAGAAGTATTTTTTATCAAAACCTTTTAACGCTGCACTAACTCCAGGAAACTCATATTCAGGAATGAATGAAGACATTACATAGGTTGATTTCCCGTTTACAGGAGTATCCCATACTGCCGCACATCCACGTCCACGTCCTAAAATTGGACGTTGCTCAAAGTAGAATTCATCAGTAGCGAGTATTCTTCTACATATATGTTCAGCTATGAATATGGGATTTTGTGATTCTGAATACGCTTTAATCTCAACTTGATACATTATCCTTTCGGCGGCGCTATCAGCGTTTTGCCTTTTATTTATAACATAAGCAGTAACAAGGGAGTAATTTCCTTTAAGCGAGATTCTTGATACGTAAACATGAACGTTTGAATCAATTTTTAAAGAATAATCTTTAGATCGAGCAAAGTCATTAAAATCAATAGTTAGTGTTTCTGACATAGGCTGACGATAATAAATGGTTTTGTTATGCTCTTTATCGTCTTTTCCCATGATTTTTTCTGAGGACTTAGTATAATCTCCCCATGACACATCAAACAAAATATGATCTGTATCATTTGAAATATAGAAGCTTATACCGATAGAAGATGGTAACTGAAAGCGAGTAGACATAATTGGCTCATTATCGTCTTCTTCGCCAGCAGTATAGTCTTCTTCATCTTCAAAATTTACATCAGAATCAATTTCTTGTTCATTTTCTTTGGAATCATCTTCTCCCTGAACATCAAGCATACCAACGAGGTAGGCAAATCGAGGGTTTTCATCAAGCACCTCATACGGATCAGCTGGACCAATCAAATCCATTCGCAAATCGTCAATTATGTGTTGCCTGACCTTAGAATACTTGAATCTATCAGTCATTTTCAATCCTCCTTAATTTTATGAGCTGTACCAAGTGTATATTTACAAGTGTTTCCAACGATGATATTATCATCTGAAACCAATCTATAATGCCATGTTTTGTGATCAGGATCAGCAGTAGATGCAAACTCACACCACTTTAATCCCTCTTTTGCTTTTGCGACTACTTCATCGGAAGTGACATCTTTAAGGGCTTTTACTTCAACCATAAACTTACCCGTGGTTGTTTCAACGAGGAAATCAGGATTATACTGTTGTCCTGCTTTCCAGAATAGACCTAACTGATTTAGCGGCGGCTTGATCCAACGTATTACATCTGGATCTTCCTCAAGAATGATAGAGAATAATCGCTCAGAATCGCTGTCAAAAGCGTTTGAAGGATAATATGCTTTCTTGTAACCCGTGAACAGGTACTTCTTAATGTTGCTCTTATCGGTAAATGGCTTATCAAAATGAACCTGTCCATCTTGTTTAACACTCTTTATGAACTTCTTAAAAATGATAAGATCTTTCTGAATCAAATGAATATCTTCTGTTTTTCTATCAACATGATCGTAAATCTGCTTACGGATATCATTAACTATCATCGAGGCATATCGTCTCACGATTTGTCTCTTTTCTTCTTCAGAACCGTCTATCTGTGAAAGATACTGTTCCACAACGTCAATTACAAAATCAGCGTCATCAAATGAAAGCTCACTGATAGTGTCAAGTAACATACAAGCTAAAGTGTTCATCGCATCATTTACTTCAAGTATCTGTGCATCAATAACAGAAAGAAGCTGCTGGTTTATAGCATCATAACGCTCAATCTGGGCTTTTGCTATTTCAAAATCTGTAATTGTTCGCTTAACATCAAAGTGCTTGAAATGAACTTCAGATGTGGTCTGTACAAGTATTTTAGGAACGGAAATAGCTTTAGATGAATATTCAGAGAGAGACTTTGAGAAATCTTCTTCACTCATCATCTTCTGCTTAGAAGTTTTAGGTGGAGTTGTTGGGATATCCGGAGTTGCTGAAGCTGTGGCTTGTTTTTCAGTTGAAGAATCACTTTGAAGATCAAACAATGTCATCTGTCCGTCATCTACATGGTTTTCTTCCGTTCTCGCTTTTCTCTGTGTAGCCATGAAATTCTTCTTGTATTCTTCATAGATTTCATGCTGTGTTTTAGGATTGCTAATATCAGCAAAAGATTTAACGCCAGCTGCTGCAAGAGCATCATCAAACAAAGAAAGCTGATCATCACTTGCAGATGCAGTTACATCGACGGATTCCGTATGCTCAGAGGTTTGTGTGTCAAGGTCGTGATAACGGAAAACATCGCTATTCTTTATCTCATCAACTAACTCTCTGTAGTGATCATGGGCTACAATATCAAGAGTGTCTATCTTATCGTCTCCGGTTTGTTCACCGAACGGTAATCTCAGACCACGCCCGATAGTTTGCATTGCGAGAATATCACTCTTTGCAGCGTTGAGCGGAATAATCGTAAATAGGTTGTTTACATCCCAACCCTCTTTGAGCTTATATACGTGCAGAACGATCTCAATAGGATTGGTAGCACTTTCGATTGAAAGCAGAAGCTTTACGTTTTCTTCTGATTCTTCTCCGGTTTGCTTAGAATGAACCTCAATGACTTTGCCCTTGTATTTACCTTTTAGGAAATCATCACTATCTATCTTTGCACGAATTCTCTTAGCGTGATCTGTATCCTTACAAGCTATGAGGACAATCGGTTTTACATAATCAAGGCTATTGTTGCTGCAATACTCTCTAAGAACAGCTTTACGATTCTCGTGTAATGTAAGACCGTCACGGATCTTCATTTCTTCAATATCATCCTGGCTATATCCTGCGGTATTTGATCGTCCCATAACAACCGGAATCTTTAAATATCCTTCTGTAGCTCCTCTTGCAACGTCATAGGCATAAATAATATTAGTTGTTGATTTTGGTGTAGCTGTGAATTCAAGACCGAGAATAGGCTTGAGATAATTGATAGCTTTCATTGAAGCAGGCGCATAATAACGGTGCGCCTCGTCCATACAGATAACAAGGTCATCAAACTGAGCGAGTACATCTGAAAATGATGCACCGAGCGTTTCCTTAAACTTATGAAAATTGAACTCTGTATCAGTTTTGCTATTGAAAATCTTTCCGATATTGAAAATAAAGAGCTGAATATCAAAAGTGTTTTCAACGAACATTGTCATCTGTTCAAACCTTATGGGATAGCGATCATAGTTTTCACCGTCGTAAACCTTTGGCTTGCCCATTTCTGCTTCAAGCCCCTTGAAGATATACTTAGGGTGATTAGGATTTGTCTCTTTACGGAGCTTATCATATATGGTGCTACCTGGAGCAAGAATGAAGAAATGCTTATAACCCTTGGTTTTATAGAGATAATAAATGCTTGCACCCATAAGGCGTGTCTTTCCGATACCAGTTGCCATAGCATAGGAGAACGAAGGAAAATCGAATTTTGAACAGATCTTGCGCTGGTTTTCGCAATTCTCAGACGCAACTTCTTCTATTTTTTCTTTATTGCCGTTTTTGTATTCGCACTTAGTGCTTATTGCATCGAGGTAGGAGAGTGCTTCTTCCTGTGGTGCTCTTAAACTCATGGCATAGCTTATTCTTTTTACTATATCAGACATTACTGTACCTCACATTCAAAATCGCATTTTTCTAACAGATCCTTTGGTATTTTCTTCACTTCGATATTATCAGGCAGATTCATATCCGACTGAATTGTTAGACCGTAGACAAGCAGTGACTGACCAATATCAAGATGAGAAGCTATTGATTTAAGATAGCTCACATTTACAAATTCCTTAGTTACATGGATAAATCTTCTTTCAGAAGAATGACCATGAAATACATCAACAGGTTTGTACTTGAAACCTTCAATCTTGCAAATGGCTTCACAGAGCATTTCAAAGGAATAATCAGGATTAATTTGATATATAGGAAGTTTATCATTCTTTACAAGTAGACTTGGAGCAAGTTCATAAAAATGATAACCCCCTCCTCCTTGCCAATTATACTGTTTAGTCACACCGCCTGTATCAATTCCGTCTATAACCCTATCTAATCTTTTCTTGCAATGAGAATAACAATGATCACCAAGCTCTATTCCAATATATTTTCTACCCATTTTATGTGCAACAGCAGCGGTTGTACCTGAACCAAGGAAACTATCCAATACATAATCTCCTTCGTTTGTAGCTAATAAAATAATTCTTTCCAGAAGCTTTTCGGGCTTTTTGGATCTTGGAAATGCGACGCCGCCTTCATTACCTAAGTCGGCTTTGGGTATATCGTCGTTTTTCCATACGTTTGATAGTTTTGTCGTTTTTACAACATCATTTCCTTCAAGATAAGCAGTGTCTTTTAACCAAGCACAAAGTTCTCCGTTATGATAAAACAGTGTTGTGTGTTTACCAGAATTTCTTCCTCTACTTGGAGTGTATTCAACAGAATACAAAGTGTTTTTTCCCATTTTTGACATTAAAGAATTCTGAAATTCATTTTCTTGTTGAACCACGTATGTACGAAATATCGTATCAAAGAATTCGTAGTATTGGCTACGGATCTCATCTTCGCGCTTTTCGAATTGTTTAAGAGAAATATCTCCTATAACATAATCTTCGTGTTTGTAAATACGTACTGGTAATCCATTGGATGCAGATACAAACTCCTCGACCAATTCTTTTTTTCCTTCATCCTTAATATATTTTCTATATCTTTGCATTGTTTTTTTAGAAAGTTTCTCTGATGAAAGTACTTCGTTTAGCTCAAGAAGATTCTTTTTATATACAAGTATTTTTTCACCGGTATTAAAAATAGCACCACCTTGACCTAATCCAGTTACATTTGACTTTTCGTATGTAATATCAGAAACAAAATTCTGTCTACCAAATATTTCGTCGCACATGACTTTAAGGTAATGTCCTTCGGTACTATCAATGCTTATCCATAGAGTACCATTTTCTGAAAGAAGTGAATAAAGGATTCTAATTCTTTTGTACAATAAGTTTAGCCATATAGAATGTTCTACATCATCATCAAAATGATCAAATGCATTTCCTGTATTATAAGGTGGATCTATATAAATACATCTAATCTTTCCAGTGAAATCATTTTCTAAAGCTTTTAATGCCAATAAATTGTCTCCATGAATAAGCATATTATCACTTTCAGGATCTCCGTAAGACATAGACTTATCTTCAATCAGAATTCTTGGTTCAAGTTCTTTTTCCTCATATTTGCCTGTCCAGGTGAGCTCAAGTCTACCGATTTTCTGCATAATAATTCTCCTAAAACTTTAATACGATATTGATGACTAAAACAGGATTGATATCGAACTGCTTGTTAAACTCAGCAATCTCTTTATCACCCTCTGTTTTGAATTCTGTGCCTTTTTTATGAAAAGCAGCTTGATAGTTTTCAAGTGCTTTTTTCTTTTCAGCGATCTTCTTTCTTATGTCAATTTTCTCATAGAAATTAGTAGATGCCTTCTCTTGCTCATGTATAGCTTCGATTTCAGCTTGCATATCCTGATAATCAGCAACAAGCTGATCCATCTGTATACGCTCCCAGTTTTCGATTTTTCGTTTGTTGTATTCGATAATCGGAGCGGTTTGTTGTTGATATTTCAATAGCATCTCCGAGCAAAGTTTATCATATACACGTTTATATGCTTCTGATTCATCTTTACTTGGAGAGAAAGTATGGATATCAGAATCATTGATCTTTTCTATAGCTTCTATAAGCTCAGGCTCGCTGACGTTTATATATGTTCCTTTTGAGTTACAAAGAAGAAGTACGGGGAATAATAACGATGTTGAATTGCAGAATGCTCCGATGAATAGAGTTCCATGTTTACAGAACGTATTCATACGCTTACTATCTACTTCAAGGTATCTCAATCCGGCTTCTGCTCTTGCTTCAGTATAATCGCTCCAGTATTCAACTTCATGAAGGTAATCAGCAATTTCTTCCTTTGTTTTACCAAGTGATGCTTCTTTAGCGTTACTGCTCTCTGTCAGCAGTAATGAACGAAGCTGTTTGGTTTTCTTGTCGTGCTTTGCGTTAAGCTTACGGTCAAGCTTATCAAATGCTTTCTTAAACTCAGCCGTGGTATTACATGACTGATAGATCTCAAGAATCATTTTTTCAAAGCTTACGCCTGATTCCAGTACTCCGAGAGCGATATCTGATGCACCGAATACACCTTCAAACAGCTCAAATTTCTTTGAAAGGATTTCATATACTCTCTGATCTGCTGCGTTCTGTGTGTTTAAAAGGTTGATAGCGACAACATCATTCTGCTGCCCATAACGATGACATCTACCGATACGTTGTTCTATTT
>CAKRUL010000003.1 GCA_934403665.1 uncultured Clostridia bacterium
CTCTGGTGGAGTCGCAAGGGTAATTCTTCTTCACCCAGTCGAGCATATCCATAATCTTCTTCGGACTCCAGGCTCCTTCAAACAGTCCGTCAACATCCAGCGCTGTTTTGGTATCCAGCTGAACGTCGGCAAGATAATCATTGATCTCGGTATACATTTCCAGTTCCGGATCCAGTTTTGCGCCGCCCTTCGTTCCGAAAAGCTCGATTTTTCCTTCATCCTTTTTGATGTTCAGGCTGAAGCTTGCTTCCACCGAAAGAACTGCTCCGTTATCAAACCGAATCATCGCAGAAGCCAGATCCTCAACATCGCAAATGTCATCCTTCGTTTTTCCTACAGAGGAATAGAACGTTTCCCCTTTGATATTTTTCCGGTTAAACAGCTTCTGAAACGTTGTGCCGTATACCGAAACCACCTTCGGGTTTCCCATCAGATAGCGCACCAGGTCAATCACATGCACGCCCAAATCAATCAAAGGTCCGCCGCCGGAACGGGATTTATCCCCGAACCAGCCGCCGGGATTTCCGTTTCTTCTCAGATAGGTTGCCTTGGCATAATAAATATCACCGAAGTAATCCTGCCGGAGGAAATCCTGCAGAATTTTGCAGTCGTTTCCGTGTCTTCTCACAAACCCGATCATCAGAAGCTTTCCGTTTCTGTCCGCAGCTTCCTTCATGGTTTTTGCCTCTTCCTCGGAAACCGACATCGGCTTTTCGCACAGAACATGCTTGCCGGCATTCAGCGCCGCAATGGCACAGGGTGCATGCGCGGAGTTCCAGGTGCAGACGCTGACCGCATCCAGCTCCTTTAATTTCAGCATTTCATTCATATCGGTGAAGGTGCGCTCCACGTGATATTTTTCCGCCATCTCTTTAAGCTGTTTTTCGTTGATATCACAGAATGCATACAGCTCCACATCCGGATTTTTCTGATACGCTTGAATGTGACAGTTGGAAATATTGCCGACACCGATGATTCCTATTTTTATTTTACTCATTTTTCTTCCCCCTTCAGAAGGTTTGTCAAAAAGTCCATTGCCGTCTGGATATCCTGCACCGGCTGATCGCCCACTTCTCTCTCAATGGTCAGGAAGCCTTTGTATCCGATGTCATCCAGAGCTTTCAGATAAGCGGGAAAGTCAACGTCTCCCGTGCCGAGAGGCAGTTCGATAAAGGCATTGTCCATCAGCATTTCCGATTCCACCACGCCATAGATAATTTCAGGATCCTTATCCAGGAGCTTGCGTCCGTCCTTTGCATGGGTATGTACAATATAATCTTTCAGATTGTAAACCGCCTGCACCGGGTCGTCTCCCGTCACCATCACCAGATTGGCAGGATCCAGGTTGACGGCAACACCGGTCGAACCGAGCGAATCCAAAAATCCTTTCAGCGTCAAGGAGGTTTCCGGACCGGTCTCGATGGCAAAATGCGCATCCAGACTGTCGGCATAGCGGGACAGCTCATAGCAAGCCTCCTGCATGATTTTATAGCGTTCATGATTCTTGTCCTGCGGAACCACGCCGATGTGTGTGGTCACAACGTCCGTATGAAGCTCTTTTGCCAGCTCCATGATTCTCTTGGAGCGTTCCACCAATTCCGGATTTAACTCTTTCTTGCCAAACCCTTTGCCCAAATCGCCGCACACAGCCGACAAAACCAATCCGTTGTCCGCCAGCAGGCCGTTCCATTCGTTAATGCGGTCTCTTGTCATATTTTCGGGAGCAAATTCCCCGTATGTGGAATAGAGCTGAAGCCCTTTCGCCCCCATCTGCGCAGCCTTTTTGATTGCGCTCTTATAATCCATTTTCAAGGATTCCAACATCATTCCAATCGGAAACTGATACATTGCCATATCCTCTCTTTCTTCGTCTTTTCCCAAGACATTTTATTTACATTTTCATTATATAATGTTATACTGAAATGTAAAGAACGTATTTTGCCTTATTTTAGTCCGATATTGCGCTCAAAGGAGTACAAATGTATGGAACAGAATATTTATGAACATCATACCTATCAAGAACATGATCTTCCCATTATCTTTAAACAATTGGAAATCAAATATAAGCACTTCTATTTTCACTGGCATGAAAACCTTGAAATCCTTCATTTTATAGACGGACAAGCCCGGGTGGTTTCCAATGCCAAGGAAATCAGCGTCGGCGCGGCGGACACTGCCGTGATTAACTCCAACGACATTCATGATGTTCAGGTAACGGACAGCCATGTTAAATACTACTGTCTGATTATCGACAAAGAATTCTGCGACAGCTTTGGCTTTCCCATTGAAGAGGTGACCTTTCAGCTAAAAATAAATGACCCCGTTCTGACCGAATGCTTCGCAAAAATCCATCTGGAAATGACGCTGAAGAAACCTTATTATAAAGAAGCGGTGAAGGCAGAAATTCTGAAGCTTCTGCTTCAGCTCTTCCGCCGCTATCAGCAGAAAAGCGACCTCATTGTAAAAAATTCCACAAAGATCAATATGGTCAAAGAGAGCATGAAATATATCAAGCTGCATTTTCACGAACCGATTTCGCTGGATCTGATTGCCGACCACATCGGATTCAGCAAGTATTACTTCTGCCGGGCATTCAAAGATGTGACCGGTTATACCGTGAATTCTTATATCAATTTTCTGCGTGCAAATTACGCTTATGATTTGATTAAAAAAAAGAAGTATGCCATCGGAGAAATTGCGCTTTTAAGCGGATTTGAAAGCTTTTCTTACTTTACGAAAAACTTTAAGAAATACATCGGCACTTTGCCCTCCAAGATTCATTGACGGAAAAGAGCCGGAGGCTGTACAGAAAGGCGGTGCACAAAATGAAAATCACCAATCTGAAAACCGGAGAAGTCTGTTTCGGAGAAAAGGGACAGCTGCTGTCAGAGGTTCTGTGCCGCCACCATCTTTTTCTCTCCGCCCCCTGCGGCGGAATGGGAACCTGCGGAAAATGCAAAATTGCGCTTCTCCCCACCGATACGCCCGTATCGCCGCAGGATCTTCGTCTGCTGACGCCGGCGGAACTGAAAAACGGCTGGCGGCTGGCATGCACTTTTTCCCTTTCGGAGGACATTGCCTTTTTTCCGCCGGAGGAGGATGTGGGAGAGGTTCGGATTCAAAAGCAGATCAATGACGATTCCTTTGCCGTTGCCATCGACATCGGGACAACCACCATCGAAGCAGCTCTGGTCGGACAAAGCGGAGAAACGCTGGCACGGATTTCGATGCTGAACCGTCAGAAAGCCTTCGGCGCAGACGTGATTTCCCGGATTCAATACACCATGGAGCACCCGGACGGGCTTTCTGTGCTTCATCAGATTCTGGTGCAGCAAATCAACGAAATGATCGACCGTCTCACCGAGGCATACGGATGCCCCGGAAGCGCCGTCAAAAAAGCCGTTGTCGTGGGAAATACCACCCTGCTCCATTTGCTCACAAACCGGGATCCCCGGCCGATTGCCTTCTATCCTTTCACACCGCCGGTAACGGACGCACAGCTTCTGTCCCCGGAGGCGCTTCCGCTCCACGCAGAAGAGATTGCCATTCTTCCTTGTATTTCCGCCTATATCGGTGCGGACATCACAGCAAACATGCTGTACTTTGATCTGGCGCATGCAAAGGAAGCGGTTCTGATCGCGGATATCGGAACCAACGGCGAGATGGCTTTGGCGGCAAACGGGAGGATTCTGTGCTGTTCCGCGGCGGCAGGCCCTGCCTTTGAAGGCGCGAACATCAGCTGTGGAATCGGCGGAATCCCCGGCGGTATCTGCCGGGTTTGGCTGGAGGAAAACCGTCTTCGTTTCCGTACCATCGGCGATCAAGCAGCAGTCGGTCTGTGCGGAAGCGGCGCAGTCGACCTGCTGGCGCTTCTTTTGGAGCTTGGTATTGTGGATTCCTCCGGACGGATTGCGGCGTTTTCCGAAGTGCCTTCCATCGCCGGAATGAAAGTCTATCGCCAAGCAGTGCGGGAAGTTGGCGGAGAAAAGCGTGTTTTCCTGACGGAGCACATCTGGCTGTCCGCCAAAGACATCCGGGAATTTCAGCTTGCCAAGTCTGCCCTTGTTTCCGGCATGCAGATTCTGCTTCGGGAAATCGGCAGAACGGCTCCGGATCGATTGATTCTCACCGGCGGACTGGGAACGCATCTGACCCCGGAAAGCGCTTTGCGCATCGGCTTGCTGACCCCTGCTTGGAAAGAGGTCGCCGAAACAGCGGAAAACGGTGCGCTTGCCGGCGCCGTGCAATGTATCCGACCGGAAGAATGGGAGCGCTCCAAGCGCTATCAGACCTATTGCACCTGTCTCGACCTTTCCACTCATCCGGATTTTGCAGAGTGCTATCTCCGAAATATGAATTTTTAATTCTCCCCCTGCGACGGGATCACAAAAAGGGCAATGCGCAGTGCATTGCCCTTTCTTTGTCTGATCCCCTTTGCCCTCTGCCCTTTGCCCTTTTTTGTCTGTTCCCCTTTGCCCTCTGCTCTTTGCCCTTTCTTTGTCCGCTCCGCCGCAAGCGGCAGACGCGCGATTTCTTATGTTTCCGTTACCGGCTCGGTCTCAAAAGGAAGCGATAATTCATCTGTTTGTCCTGAAGGCGGTATTGCTCCATCAATTCGGGACCGCAGCTTGCGGAGCCGATGCCGGAAACCTTATAGTCCACCCGCAGAATATTTTTTCCGCTCTTTTCCAGCTCAAAGCTATGCTTCTTTTCGGTCAGCTCCTCCGCCGAATAGGCGGACAGCTGACAGGAAACCGCATCGGGTGCCGCGATTTCCATACCGTTTTCCATCCACAGATGGGTCACCCCTTCGTGATTGCCGTGTTCCTGCGGCATGAGATAGGGGACATATTCCTTCTCTACCGTGCTGTGATACAACCCCATGCCCACATGATGGCACATATCCACATAGTTTTCATAAGGTCCTTTTCCGAAATAGGAAAACGCATTCCAATCGTTCCGGAAAGGAATTTCAAAACCGAAACGGGGCAGCCAGACGGTTCCTTCCCGCACCTTCGCCGCCACCTCAAAGCGGATTTCGCCGCTGTTTGAAACGGTATAGCGATTCTCATAACGCAGGAAGGGCGCTCTTCCCAATCCGCTGAGAGAGCCCTGCACCACAATGGTGTTTCCCTCGACTGTGCACTGATAAACCTTATGACACAGCAGATTGAAATTGTAAGCCGCCATATTGTCCTCGTAAAGACCCCAAACCTTTTTGATCTGGCGGTCGTTATCCGTCGGCGCACGCCAAACCGTCATCCGAATCGGTTCGTCCAGCAGTTCCTTTCCGTCCCGTGTCAGGGAGACAAACGTTCCGTAATGGGCGTCAAAACGATAGACAAACCCATCGCCGGACAGAATCACCTGCTCTTTTTCCTCTGTGATCCGCAGACCTTCCGCCGCACCGGAAAAGGAAACCGGCGTCACCGGAACCGGAAGTGCATGCTGTTCAAAGGACAGAGCATCCCCGGCTTCCCCCCAGGCTCTGCGCTGTGATTCCAGCAGACTGACATTCAGATAAACACCCAGGCGGCAATGCGGCGGAAGCGAAAGGGGCAGCGGATAGTCCATCTTCTCATGCGGCGCAAGGTCACAGCAAAGCGTGCCGCTTTCGATTTCCTCTCCGTCCGCCATCACCTGCCACCGCAGGGTATAGTGCTTCAGATTGGTGAAGTCAAACCGGTTCTCCACCGTCAGCATCTCCCCTGTCAGCACGGTGCGAATCGGCTGATACACCGCTTTTGCCTCCAGAGTGCCGCCTTTGAAGCTTCTGTCCGGAAAGACAAGACCGTCACAGCAAAAGTTTCCGTCATGCAACTTTTCGCCGAAATCACCGCCGTAGAGATCTCCTTTTTCTGTGCGCACCGCATGGTCTGCCCATTCCCAGATACAGCCGCCCAGCAGCTTCGGATTCTGATAGATTCTTTCCCAGTAATCAAAAAGATCTCCCGGTCCGTTCCCCATGGCATGGGAATATTCACACAGAAACACCGGGCGCTTATCGTCCTCCCGAATCAGCCCTTCCATCACCTCGATGGAGGGATACATACAGGAGATGAAGTCCACCGTGAGTGGATATTTCACTTCTCTTGCACCTTCATAATGGACAAGGCGGCTTGCGTCACGCTTCCGAATCCATTCACTCATGCGGTCAAACGCCTTGGCATAAGCGCTTTCGTTGCCCATAGACCACAGGATCACGCAGGGGTGATTCTTATCCCGTTCCACCATTCTTGTGACGCGTTCCAAAAGAGCGTCCTGCCACTCGTCCTTCTGCGTCGGCCACTCTTCATGGTAGTTTTCATAGCCCAGCGGATGCTGTCTCTGCGAAAAGCCGTGCAGCTCCACATCCGCCTCATCGATCACATAGAATCCCAGTTCATCGCACAGCTCCAGAAAAAACGGAGTCGGCGGATAGTGGGAGGTGCGGATGGTATTGATGTTCAATTGCTTCATCAAAAGCAAATCTCTGCGAATGTCTTCCCGGCTCAGGCAATAGCCCTTTTCCGGATGGGTGTCGTGATGATTGATTCCTTTGAGCTTAATCGGCGAACCGTTGAGCAAAAGCGCCCCGTTTTCCGACTGCTTCAGTGTGCGCATTCTGGTTTTCTGAGAAAGGTATTCTCCGCCCCGTTTCAGAACGACCGTATACAGAAAGGGCGTTTCCGCCGTCCACAGCTTCGGTTCTTTCACCGCAAAACGAACAGCAGCTTCCCCCTCGGCGGAATCCAAAAGGGTGGTTCCGTCATACAGAAAGCACTCGGCTTTTCCGTCAAACAGAACCGTAATGGTATCCAGTGTGGTCTGTATCTCCACATCACGAATCCCGTCCGGCTCCCGGCTGATCAGAAAGACATCCCGGAAAATACCCGACAGGCGGAAAAAGTCCTGATCCTCCAGATAACTGCCGGCACACCATTTCAAAACGTTGACCTGAATCCGATTCTTTCCGGGATGAACGGCTTTTGTGATGTCAAACTCTGCCGGCAGATGGCTCCCCTGGCTCATGCCGATTGCAATGCCGTTGACGAAAAGAGAAAAGCAGGAGCCGACCCCCTCAAAAAGAATGGTGATCCGCTTGCCCGCCCATGCGTCGGGAATATCCGCCGTGCAGGCGTAAACACCACACGGATTGTCATCCGGCACATAGGGCGGGTCGACCGGATAAGGGTAATTCACATTGGTATAATACGGCGCTTCATAGCCCTTCATCTGCCAGTTGGAGGGGACTTCAATTTCCTCCCACTCGGTGATTTCCTGCGGCACATCGATATCACGGTTGAAATATTTGAAGTTCCACACTCCGTTTAACAGCCGCACTCTCTCTGAGGAATCGCGCCCCATGAGAAGCGCCTCTTCCAAACCGGAATACGGCAAAAAAGACGCCCGTTCTTTTTCTCTGTTTTTGCTTGTTATTCTTGGGTTTTCATAATCTCGCATCAGAATCCTCCCAATCCTGTTGAAATCTTTGCTTCTATGTTATATTATAGAGAAAAGAGGAAAAACCGCAAGGAGAACATTTGAAGAAAACATGTAAAATATGAAGGTGACTGTATGAAAGTGATTTATTTTCCCAATCTTCATCCGAAGCTTCCGGTGTCCATCACCGGCATCGGACTGGACTTTCCGCAATCGGAAATCCGGCGGGAGGAGGGTCTGGAGGAGGATCAATGGCTGGAAAATGCCGAAGGGAGCGGAATGCTCTATGTCGGCGATGCCGCCTATCCCATCGAGGGACAAACCGGCTTTTTGCTTCCGAAAGGATTGCCTCACCGTTACTGCCCCGTCACCAAAAACTGGACGGTGCACTGGGTGACCTTCCGGGGTGACGGCGTGCGCCCCTATCTGGATGCTCTGCATCTGGAGCCTTTTCTTCTGTGCCGGGAATCGGTTCTGCCGCATCTGAAACGTGCGGCAATGCAGGAGGACGCACTGGACGGCGGCGCCGGAAATTCCGCCATTCTGATTGAAATTCTCTGTCAGCTTGCCAAAGGCGGAGAGCGCGGCGTGCTTGCTCCTGCCATCGCTTATCTGCACAAGCACTATCGGGAGGATATTCTTCTGAGTGATTTGGCAAAGGTGATGCACCTCTCGCCCCAGCATCTGTGTAAGCTGTTCCGCAAA
Source organism: uncultured Clostridia bacterium (assembly GCA_934403665.1). Next base: position 8,128 of record CAKRUL010000003.1, read on the forward strand.
TATACCGGTTCCCGTCCCTTCTCTTATCTGGCGAAGCTGCGCATTTCCAAAAGCAAAGAGCTGATGCAGTGCGACCGCTCTTTGACCATTCAACAGCTGGCGGAGGCGGTGGGCTATCATTCCTATCCGTATTTTATCCGTGTGTTTAAAAGCCTGGAGGGCATCTCTCCGGGAGAATATCGGAAACATTTTCTTTCCTGATGCAGAGAAGCAATGTGCCAACAGAAAGCTCCAAACATGCGGCGTTCCCCTGACAAGGCAAAAGGTGCGGCATCGGGTAACAATGTCAGGTTCCAAGACGAAAAAAGCCGATATCAGGTTTGAGAAATTTTCAAACCCGGTATCGGCTTACATGTTATTTACTGGAATGGATTCCAAAAATCAACCCACGATCTCATCCGGATCATCATATGCGGTTCTGGCAGGAATGACCCAAATCATCTGCGTGTTGTTATCCCACTCAACGCGGCAATCCAGCGCATCTGTGATATCGCGAAGCTTAAAATAATTGTTGTCATTAATATTATAGCAGGTTGCCTTGATCGGCACACCGTCAAGAGTCAAAAATGCCGAGGAGGAAAAGGCTGTTCTTTCAGCACCGTCGCCCGGTGTTAATTCACCGCCGACCGAGCTGTAATCATAAAAGCTCAGCATATCAATCGAATTGGTTGCGCCGTCATATTTAATATCAAAGCTTTTGATGGTTCCGTCAAGGATTTTTGCAATATCTCTGAGCTTAAAGTAGTTGTTGTCATCGATGTTATATGCGACGGTGTTAAATTTGCGGCCGTCCAGGCAAACCGCCTGCGTTTTTGCAACAGAGTTTTTGCTGAATCCGTTTCCGGGATAATAGGTAAAGGTGTCGTGTGAATCATCCTCGTGCACCAAATAGCGAATCTCTCCGTTATAGAAAATAGTGTAGATTTTTCCTGTTATGATCCAAGGATCGATATCGGAAGGATCCACTCCGGGATAATCTCTCAGATCCGCGTCACGGTCAAACGAAAATTCTTCAATTCCATATACATTGACCCATTCTCTGTCTTGGATCTTGTTGATATCACCGTTGTTGGAACGCACCCAATCACTGTACGCTGTCATCTTATTCTCATCAACGTTAATATATCCGTAACGGTACTCTTTCAGCTTTGCAAGCCCTTCGGCAGAATAGGTCAGCGCGCCCCATTCGCCCCAAGGGGTGTCTACGGACAGAACGCCGATCGGTGCACCGAGCGCCGCCGTGTCCGCCGCGGACAGGGTTTTGGTGAATTCATCAAGCTTGCTGGTCGGAATATAGCATTCCTTCGAGTTGAACCAGATTTTTGAATTTGTCCCGTCATAGTCCTTCTCAATCACATCGATTGCCGCGCCTTTTTTCACCGACCCGACGACCGAAGAACCGTCAGAAATATTACAGTCGGCGGCAGCGATTGCTTTGTATTGCGTGGTCGGCTTTGCGGTGTTTGCGAGCTGCGCATTCACATACTTCGCTTCCACATAATAAAGGCCTTTCTTATAATAAATCTTATAATGACCGTTCTGCGGCGTGCTGTCTACAATCTGAAGCGACTGATTGATTTTATAAACGCCCGATTTGACATAATCCGTACGATCGGGAGTGGTCTTCACCATCAAAAGACCGGTTGCCCTGCCTACCGCTTCAATTTTCGGAGGCGTTGACACCTGATTGTTAATATCTAAAAGATAACAATTTTGTCTCGGAAGGAAATAGACGCCCGGCTTCCAGCTTGTGAAAGCGGTTCCGTCCTTCTCGCCGCACTGTCTGATGGTACCGCGCGATTCGTCGACGCCGCCTTCGCTCCATACGGCAACCCATTTCTCGTTATAGGCAACCACTTCAAATTCACTCGTTGTGGTAACATAAAACGCTGTGTTCGCGTTTGCTTCTGTTCTGCTTCTTTCCGCAAACGGGGGATCATACCCGATTGCTTTCAGCTCATCCAATCTTCTGGAATGATAGTTCATCGGCGGATTGCCGGGATAGAACGAGGCTTTGACCGAGCCGATTTTTCCCTCATCGCCGATATGTACCACAGCCATTCCCACAAGCGGCAAGGAAGCGGGGCGGTCGTGCCTTACCCATTCTGTCGGTACCTTTGCATAAAAATTTCTTTCTTTCCCCTCGGTTGTTTTGCTTCCGCCATAGATGTAATCAGAAAGAAAGGTCATCTCTATCGCGTGCTGATACTTGTCAGGATCCGAAGTCTCCCATTGTTTGTTTAAATCCTTTTCCGCAGTCTCGGCAGCTTCCAGAATCGGTGTTGTTTCCCGTGCCGTGGTATACGCAAGGATATATCCGACGGTGCCGTCCTGAAGCTGAATTTTATGAAACTTTCTGTTGTCCTCGCCGATGACATAAGGCTCCAAAATCGTCACTCTGGTTCCCTTGTTGACCACACGAATCCCCCCTGAATAAGTGGGATTTTGGGTCACATTGACAGAGCCGCCGTATACAACATAGGCCGTATCGCCCGCCTTTAGCGCGGTTGCAGCAGGCACAACAGTGCAAAGCAGCATAAAGGTGCAAAGCACTGCCGATAACATTTTCTTCAACACAATGATTCCTCCTTTTCTTTTTTTGCGTTGATTGATTCAAATTTTTATATTACAATAATTATATACCATATTGACGCCGTATGCAATTGGGTTTGAAAAATTTATGCCGAAATCGGAAAAAAGTTTAGAAAGATAAAAGGAGAATACCATGGACAAAAAACCGATCATTCCCACCGATTGTTTTTTTCAGGGCTGTTACAACCCTGCCTATGAAGAAGAAATCCGCAAGGGAAAAGAAAAATGCTTTCGCTATAATCAACTGTCTCCCAATGACAGAACAGTTTCAGATTCTGAAAGAGCTGCTCGGAACAGTCGGAAAAGAACCTTATATTACGCCGCCGTTCTGGTGTGATTACGGTTACAATATTCATATCGGCGATTACTTCTATTCCAATCATGGGATGATCATTACCGATGGGGCAAAGGTGACCTTTGGGGATCATGTTTTTGTGGCGCCCGGCTGTTGCTTTACGACCGCCGAGCATGCCATTGATCCCGAAATGCGAAAAGCAGGGATAGAGATTGCAAAACCCATCACCATCGGAAACAATGTGTGGATCGGAGCCCACTCCACCATATTGGCAGGCGTCACCATCGGGGATCATTCGGTCATCGGCGCAGGCAGTGTCGTCACGAAATCCATCCCGAGCAATGTGGTTGCCGTCGGGGTGCCTTGCAGAGTAATGCGTGAGATTACCGAAGCGGATCGAACCAGTTACCCTGTTTATTCAGAAAAATAACGGTCACAAAAAGAGCAATCCGAAACGATTGCTCTTTTTTACGGTCCGAACGGCATGGATGGCAACATCCTCTGCCGGGGGAACGGATTTTTATTTCTGTTCCATCGCTTTTTTCATTGCAAGCTCCAGCGCGCTCATGCCGCTGTCCTCCTGCTTTTGTTTTTTCAGATACTGCTGCACCTGTTTCTTGGACATGCCGGAGGAGGTTTCGCTCATTCTTTTCCGGAACGACTCTTCCCTTTCCCGATAGCCGCACTGACAGCGATAGGTTTTTTTCTCGTCTTTTCCGAACAGCTCCATGGTTTTATGGCACTGCGGGCACCGGGCATTGGTCTTGATGCTGACAGTTTCGCGATAGCCGCAGTCCCTGTCCTGACAGACCAGCATTTTGCCGCGTTTCCCGTTGACGCTCAACAAAAATTTTCCGCACTGCGGACACACGTTTCCGGTCAGATTGTCGTGGGTATAGGTTTCCTCGCTGGCGGCAACCGTCTGCACCAGCTTTTTCGCATAGTTTTCAATCTCGCCGATGAAGGCGTCTTTGCGATACTTGCCTTGACTGATCGCCTCCAGCTGCTGTTCCCATTTTGCGGTGAGAAGCGGCTCGCGCAGATCCTTCGGCGCCAGCTTCACCAGCTGGATTCCCTTGGAGGTCGGGACAATGCTCTGCCCCTGTTTCTCCACATAGAAAGAGGAAAAGAGCTTTTCGATGATATCCGCACGGGTGGCAGGAGTGCCCAGTCCGCCGCCGATGTATTCCTTCATATTCTGATCCGAAAGGAAGGCTGCCGGATGTTCCATCGCGGTCAAAAGTGTAGCTTCCGTGTACCTTGCAGGAGGTTTTGTTAATCCATTCTTGACTTGAATCTGTTTGCAGGGGTATTCCTCCCCCTTCTTCAGGGAAGGAAGCTCCTGTTCCTCCAGCTCCTCCTCGTCTGCGAAATCATAGACGGTTTTCCAGCCCTTCTCCACCGTTTCCCTTCCGACAGCGCTGAATTTTTCGCCGCCGGCTTCCATCTCCGCTTTCTGCTGACGGAAGACATAGCTGCCGTAAAAGCAGGTGAGGAACCGGCGCACCACCAAAAGATAAATGCGCCGCTCATCGGCGGTCAGATCGGAAAGATTCACCGGCTGCTCGGTCGGAATGATGGCGTGATGATCCGTTACCTTCGCATTGTTGATACAGCTTTTGGCGATGGCGCGCTTTTTCGCGAGAATGTCACGCACCACCGGCGCAAATTCCCCCACCATCACCGCTTTCAGCCGTTCCGGAAGCGTGGGAACAATATCGTCGGTGAGATAACGGGAATCGGTGCGCGGATAGGTCAATGCCTTCTGCCGCTCATACAGGCTCTGCATGATATTCAGCGTCTGTTTCGGAGAATAGCCATACAGCTTGTTGCCGTCTCTCTGCAATTCGGTCAGATCATAGAGCAGCGGAGGCGGCGTCCGCTTTTCGGCGGTTTTTACGTCAACAATGCGGAAGGAGTGCTGTTTCGCCTTCTCGGCGACGCTCTCCGCTTTCTCCCGGTCAAACACGGCATTCTGCCCTTTGGCGTCATGCCAGTTGACATGAAACCTTCCGAGGTTTGCCTGCACGGTATAATACTCCTTCGGCACGAAATGCCGGATGGCATCCTCCCGGGCGACAATCATCGCCAGCGTGGGAGTCTGCACCCTTCCTGCCGAGAGCTGTGCGTTATACTTACAGGTCAGGGCGCGGGTCACATTCAGCCCCACCAGCCAGTCTGCCTCTGCCCTGCCCTGGGCGGAGAGATACAGATTCTGATAATCCCTTCCGTCACGCAGATGGGCGAACCCCTGTCGGATTGCCTTGTCGGTCTGAGAGGAAATCCAAAGCCGTTTGATCGGCTTGCGGAAGCCGGCTTTTGCGAGAATCCAGCGCGCCACCAGCTCGCCCTCTCTTCCGGCGTCGGTTGCGATAATCAGAGAGTCCACCTCCTTGCTGTGCAGAAGGTTTTTGACCACGCTATACTGCTTTGCCGTCTGCGGAATGACGCAGAGCTCCATCTTTTTGGGGAGCATGGGAAGCGTCTCCATGCTCCAGGTTTTATATTGCTTGCCGTATGCCTCCGGATCCGCCAGCGTCACAAGATGCCCCAGCGCCCAAGTCACGATATAGCGGTCGCCGGACAAGAAGCCGTTGCCGTTCTTCCGGCAGCCGAGCACTCTTGCCAGCTCCTTTCCCACCGACGGTTTTTCCGCCAGAACCAATATTTTTCCCATCGTTTCGCTTTCCTTTCTGTCAAAGCATTACAAAGGCTTCACGTTTTCCTGCCCCAGCAGGTTTTCCAGAATGCTGACAAGGGTGTCATCCCTCCGCACCCAAAGCGCCTTTTCCGCCATGGTTTTTTGCTTGTTCTCGGCAAAATAGACATAGACGGGGATATTCCCGTGATACGCCCTCAGCGTTTCCTTCACCTGCGGAAGCGCCGGGCGGTTTTCCTGTGTGATTTTCAGATACAGGCGGTCAAACCCCTCCTGATATTCATAGATGGAATCCAGATAGAGACAGGGATCCTCATCCTCCCGCTTGGAGACGGTGCCGTTCACCTCGACGACAAGCCCTTCCCGCAGCTGATGCGAGAACGATTCAAATTTCTGCGGAAAGAGAATGACCTCAATCGATCCATACAGATCCTCCAGCGTAAAGAACGCCATGTTGCGGTTCGCCTTGGTCAGCTTATGCCGCACATTGCTCACCAGCCCGACCAGCTTCACCCTGTCGCCGTCGTGATACTTGGCGCCTTCCTCCTCTCCGCTGTCGGTAATCTCATAGGTATATGCAGTTGCCGTTTTTTCAATGCCGCTTCGGTATTTTTCCAGCGGATGCGCCGTCAGATAAAGCCCCAGCACATCCTTTTCCATATCCAGCATTTCTTTGGGGAGCGGCTGATTTTTAAACCGGGAGAAATCGACAAACTCCTTGCTTTTCTCCTGACACTCCACCTCCTGCTCACCGAACAGATCGATCTGTCCGCTCAGGTTATTGCGGTTTTCCTCCTGATAGCCGTCCACAATAATTTCAAAGGTCTGCAGAATGGGAATCCGGGGTGCAAGCACATCGAAAGCGCCGCCCATCACCATGCCTTCCACCGCGCGCTTGTTCAGATCCTTCGAGGCAAGGCGCAGGGCAAACTCGTTGAAATTCTTGAATTTTCCCCGTTTTTCACGCTCCTCGATGATATTGCGGACAAAGCTTGCGCCGACATTCTTAATGGCACAAAGTCCATACAGAATGTCCTTTCCCTTTGCATAAAATCTGTCCAGACTCTCGTTCACGTTGGGCGGAATGATCCGGATGCCGCACCGCCCGCATTCCGCAATATATTGCGTGATCTTGTTCGGCGAGCCGATGAAGCTGGTCATCAAAGCCGCCATGAACTCCGGCATGTAATAATGCTTCAGGTACGCCGTCTGGAATGCCAGGATGGAATATGCCACCGCATGCGATTTGTTGAACGCATACTTGGCAAACTCTTTGATCTGATGGAAAATCTGCCGTGCGACCGCTTCGGAAATCCCGTTTGCGGCACACCCTTCGATAAACAGCTGCTCCTCGCTGTTGAGCACCTCGGTTTTCTTTTTGGACATCGCACGCCGCACAATATCCGCCTTGCCAAGCGAATAGTTCGCCAGCTTCCGGAAAATCTGCATGACCTGCTCCTGATAGACAATACAGCCATAGGTTGTGCTTAAAATTTCTTCCAGCTCCGCACACAGATAGGTGATTCGATCCGGATGCTCTTTGTTTTGAATCAGCCGGGGAATCTGCTCCGCCGGCCCCGGACGGAACACCGAGGTTCCGAGGATCAGATCCTCCAGACAGCTGGGCTTGAACTCGCGCAGAAAGCGCCGCATTCCATAGCTTTCAAACTGGAAGATGCCCTCCGTCTCGCCGCGCTGGAACATGGGATACACCTGCGGATCGTCATAGTCGATGTGATCCAGATCAATGGAGATGCCCCGGTTCTTTCGCACGTTCTCCAGCGTATCGCGAATGACGGTCAGGGTGCGAAGCCCCAGAAAATCCATTTTGAGCAATCCCAGCTCCTCCAGGGTCGTCATCGGGAACTGGGTGGTCAAGAAATCGTCGTTTTTGGAAAGCGGAACATATTCATACAAAGGCTTTCCGGAGATGACGACCCCGGCCGCATGCGTGGAGGCATGGCGCACATGCCCCTCCAGCCCCAGCGAGATTTCCAGAACCTTGCGAACCCGTTCGTCCTCCTCCATCAGCCGGCGCATTTCCTTGCGCCCGAGCGCATCCTTCAGCGTGACGTTCAGTCCGTGCGGAATTTGCTTGGCGATATTGTCGCCGATATAATAGGGGTACCCCAGCGCACGGGCAACATCCCGCACCACTGCCTTGGCGCCCATCGTACCGAAGGTGACAATCTGCGCCACCTGCTCTTTTCCGTATTTTTTCACCACATAATCAATGACTTCTCCGCGCCGCTCATAGCAGAAGTCAATATCGATATCCGGCATTGTCACCCGTTTTTCGTTTAAGAAACGTTCAAACAGCAGATCATATCGAATGGGATCCACCCCCGTGATATACAGGCAATACGCGACGATGCTCCCGGCGGCGGAACCTCGCCCCGGTCCGACCTTAATATCCTGCTCCTTTGCAAACCGGATAAAATCATGGACGATCAGAAAATAATCCGTGAATCCCATCGACTGGATGACGGAAAGCTCTGTTTGAAGCCGTTTCTGAAGCTGCGGCGTCACTTGGGGATACCGCTCCGCCAGCCCTTTTTCGCAAAGCGCCCTCAAATAGTCCTCTGCGCGCACCCCCTCCGGCAAGTCAAACCGGGGCAGATGATAATGCCCGAATTCAAATTCCACCTCGCACTGTGCGGCGATGCGCAGGGTGTTTTCCATCGCACTGCGCCGCGTCTCCGGCTCCAGCGAGGCAAATGCCGCCTCCATCTCCTCCGCCGATTTCAGATACAGCTCCTCCGAGCCGAACCGCATGCGCTTTTCATCGTTCATATTCGTCTGCATCTGGACGCACATCAGAATCTCCTGCGTCATGGCGTCCTTCTTTTCAATATAATGCACATCATTGGTCGCCGCAACGGGAATGGCACATTCCTTCGACAGCCGTTCCAGTGCCGGAAGAACGATTTTGTCCTCCTCCAGCCCGTGATTCTGCAGCTCCAGATAGAAATCTGCGCCGAAGATGCGCTTCAAATCCAAGGCGATCTGCTTCGCCGTTTCCGGCTGACCGTTTAAAATCGCTTTCGGAATGTCCCCTGCCAGACAGGCGGACAGGCAGATCAAGCCCTCGCTGTATTGCGCAAGCACCGTATCATCGATTCTCGGTTTATAATAAAAGCCCTCCATATAGCCGATGGAACAAAGGCGCATCAGATTCTGATACCCCTTTTGATTCTTCGCCAGCAAAATCAGATGGCTGTATTTCTCCTCTTTGGATCGCTCAAACCGGGAGCCTCGCGTGATATAGAACTCACAGCCGATAATCGGCTTGACTCCCTGTTTTTTGGCATACTTATAAAAGTCCACAACCCCATACATGTTGCCGTGGTCTGTGATGGCGATTGCGCTCTGCCCCAATGCGCGGGCACGGTCAATCAAGTCTTTGATTTTGCAGAGTCCGTCCAAAAGACTGAACTCGGTATGTACATGCAAATGACAAAAATCGTTCATTGTTTTTCTCCGCCGGAACGGCTCTCCTCCGCATCCGGGAGAGTGTCCGCAAATTCCATGATTTTTCGCATTCTGTGGTTCACGCCCGATTTCGTGATCGGGATTTTCAGCATTTCTCCGATTTCCTTCAAACTCAGATCCGCATGCTCATAGCGGATTTTCGCAATCTCTTTCAAGCTTTCCGGCAAATCGTCCAAGCGGTTCTGCCGCATGATCTTTTCAATGGCAAGCATCTGCGGCACTGCCGCATGCACAATTTTATCCAGATTTGCTTGTTCAAAGTTCTGCCTGCGGTTCAGATCGTTGCGGATCTCCTTTTCCAGCATGATTTCATGATACCGGAAAAACATCTTGGTTGCGCCCAGCAGATTCAGAACGTCGGCAATCACTTCTTTCTCTTTAAAATACAGCACGTAATTGGAGTTCCGCACGATGATTTTCGGATAGAAGCCCAGCTTCTCGAACAGCTTTTTGAGATCGTTTGCCAGATGATAGCGGTATGTGACAAATTCCAGATGATAGCCCTTTTTGGGATTGGTCACCGATCCGGCGGCGAGAAACGCGCCCCGGACGGCGGAATGCATGCAGCATTCTTTTTTCAGAAACGGCCAGAAAAGCCTTGCAAAGGCGTTCTTTCCGTCCGTCAGCCCGAAGGTGCGCAGCATCTCTGCCACCGGCTCTTTTTCCTGCACATCAATAAAATAGCCGTTGGTCTGCTCGTTTTTCCGAAAGCCGATCCAGCTGCGGTTCGGAAACTCTTGTTTCAGAAGCAGATTGATGTATCGGGCAACCGCCGGATTCTCCGTGTTCATTTTCAGCCGCTGCTCCGACAAAATATTGAAAAAGGAAAATGCCGCATTGAGAAAAGCCGTCCTGCAACAGGCACGCTCCTCCAACACAGCACACATTTCATTCTTGACATCCGAAGAAAAGGACATGGTTTCACCTCCCGGCTCAGCGCCCTTCGTCCTGTATTCTGTTTTTTCCGTCCCGTTCGATATCACGGTGCCCCAAAAACATATTGTGTCCGCTGGCATGAAGCCGGTCATAGAGCTCCTTGGCGATGGCAACCGAGCGGTGCATGCCGCCGGTGCAGCCGATGGCAATCACCAGCTGACTCTTCCCCTCCTCGATATAATAGGGATACAGAAACTCAATCATATCGGTGAGCTTGTCCACAAAGGTGTTGGTTTGTTCATAGGCGAACACAAAATCCCGCACCTCTTTGGAAAGGCCGTTGTGCTCCTTTAAATTCTCGATATAATACGGATTGGGCAGAAAACGCACGTCAAACACCAGATCCGCATCCAGCGGCATGCCGTATTTGAAGCCGAAGGAAATAATATGCGTCACAATGCCCTCGTATTTTTCTCCGTTCATATAGATGGCCTTGATCTGCTCTTTTAACTGGTTCGCCGTCAGATTGGAGGTGTCTATGATATGGTTCGCCATGCCGCGCAGCTCCTGCAGCTTGCGCCGTTCTTTGTTGATGGCCTCCAGAACGGTGGAGTTTTCGTTGACCAAAGGGTGCTTTCTGCGAGTCTCTTTGAAGCGTTTGACCAGCACATTGTCATTTGCCTCCAGAAACAGAATCTCGAAATCGAAATGCAGATCCTTCAGCTCCGCAATGGCATTGTTGATCTCATTGAACATCTCTTTGCCGCGCAGGTCGGTCACAAGCGCCAGCTTTTCAATTTTGGACTGCATGCAAACCTGGGCAATTTTAGGAATCAGTACAGGAGGAATGTTATCGATGCAATAAAAGTCCACGTCCTCCATACAATTGACTACCTGACTCTTTCCGGCGCCCGACAAACCGGATACAATTACAAATCTCACGAGAGTACTCCTTTCCAATGTTCCCCAACGGTTTTCACCTCCAGCGCAAGCTCGACACCGAACTGCCGGAACACCTCCTGCTTCACCAAATCGATGAGCCGGAGCATATCCTCACAGGTCGCACCGCCCGTGTTCACCAAAAAGCCGCTGTGCTTTTCCGAAACAC
>CAKRUL010000004.1 GCA_934403665.1 uncultured Clostridia bacterium
ATGTCGTCCGGAAGGGCAATCTCGTAATGACGGGTATTCTTGTCAAATGCCGGTTCCATGAAGCCCCCTTCCATCTGTGCGGAAGAAAGCAGGTTCGGGCGTTCATAGGGAATCGCCGGAATATAGGGATTGTCATGCAGGGTTGGGAAAGGATATCTGTCATAATCCGCAATACTGTTCTCCCATCCGTCCGGATCAAATTTGAATACGCTTCCTGCCAGTTCCGCCAATCCATCCTCGTCGGCTCCGATAGCATCTTCAAAGCCCGGAACGGAAGGACCGCCGGTCGGCAGACCGTTCTGCATCAGATAATAGTTATTTTTCAGACCGGTGACCGGTCCCTCCACCGCCGCGTAGACGCCTCCAAGCTTTCCTCCTGCACCGGCAGCCGCGACCTTGCCGATGTTATAGGTGTTTTCCAACCGGTTGACCTTTTCGCTCTGACTGTGCCCCAGTTCTCCTGCAACGCCTCCGACAGAGGGAGCGGAGGAATCGCCGCCCGTGACGTTTCCTGCATTGAAGCAATTGCGGACAACCGAATTTTGCAGATATGCCAGCAATCCGCCTGTTGTAGAGCCTCCGCTGATATTCCCTGCATTATAGCAATACTGAACGGTTCCCTGGATGACTGCCCCAAGACCGCCAACTGCCGACCAACGTGCGCCTTGAACATCTCCGAAATTTGTGCAGTATGCAACCGTAACATCCGTGATTCCAAAGCCAAGAACGCCGCCGATCGGCGCATATGCCGTCGTGGTAACCGTCCCCTCATTGACACAGTTGCGGAGAGAAGCGCCGGCATATTGGGCAACTCCGGCGACACCGCCGATTCCCCACACGCCTACGCCGCTGATGGCTCCCCGATTGACACAGCGAACCGCCTTTCCTCTCAGATAACCGACGATGCCGCCTACATAATTTCCGGAGGCGGAAATGGTCACCGATGCAAGATTGACGCAATCTTCAATCACTGCACTGCTGTTTGCAAGGGCGGCAATGCCCCCGGCAGTTTTGGAGGCTGTCACCGAGCCTCTCACTGTAATATTTTGAACGGTTCCGTCCAGAAAACCGAAGATTCCCTGATAATCAGCCTCCGGACTCCCGATGGTTACATCCAGAACCGCATTTTCACCGTCTGCTTTTTTCCCCAGCAGCTTTCCTGTGAAGGGGGCTTTTGAAGTTAAACTGGTACCGTCAGCTGTCCCTGTCCCAATAGGCACAAAGCTTTCCGGCAGCGTGATGTCCTCCGTGATCCAGTATTCTCCTGCCAAATCGTTTGAGATCTGCAGAAACTGTTCCGCTGTGGAAATCAGATAATAGCCCTCCGGCTGTTTTTCAAGTTTTGCTTCCTGTGCTGTTGCAGGCTCCGCATTGGAGAAAATCTCTGTTTCTCCTTCCGGCGCAATTGCCGCCGTCTCTTCTGACGCAAAACTGCCAAAAGGCGGAAGAACCATCAGAAAGCTCAGGAAGATTGCCCACATTTTCTTCATTTTCATACCCTCTTTCTGCCGAATGTGAAAAAGCAACATGATGTCTGTCCAAGCTGCTTTGTGAATCTATAAAAAAAAGCTGTCGGAAGAAGTACGATATATCTTTTTTCAATATTCCCCTGCGATATCCTCTCTACTCCATCAATCCAACAGTCTTTTTGTTTTCATTTTTGAAAGGCGATGTGCAAAGGCACTTCTGCCTTTGCACATCTATTTTGTTTTTTTTATTATTCTGCCTGAATCAATACTGTTTCTCCGTAGATGGTAACCTCTGTTCCGGACTCATTCCGATAAGTTACATACGGTGTTGTGTAATACGTATCCTGTATCGTTGTGAAACGAAGTTCCACGCCGAATGCTCCGTTTGCCAATGCTTTTCTCTTTGCGCTCAAATGCTTGCCTGCTTTGATCGATTCCGCATCGTTCGCCTTGGAATACACAATTCCCCAATCCACTGCCGCGCTCTGTCCCGAAGTCACCTTTCCGAAGGTGATGCTGCCGTTCCCTGTGGACGGACGGAATACCTGCAATACCGTTTCAATCGTCGGATTTTCCGCCGGAAGCGCTTCAAATTCTCCTGCGATGGCGATGTCATTGTCCACCGTTATGCTATAGACATTTTCTTCATTGCCTATCAACGGTGTGCCGCCTGCCGTCACATTCTTGATCCGGTAGCCTTCTTCGGCTGCCGCCGTCACAGAAAACGCTGTGCCCGCTTTCTCATAGAAGGTTCCCGATGGCGTCAGTGTTCCGTTTTCGCTTGCCTGCACCGTCACCGTTTTCAAGCTGTTCAGCGCCTGAACGAATGCCGTCGGTGCTTCTGCCGGAAGCTGTACCTTCATTTCTGAAAGCGTCAGCGCCGTGGCTCCCGTCAGCCTGGTTCCGTTGTCCAGTGCCGCCTCAAAGCCATCTGCATTCAGATAATAGCAACCCGTTATGGTATATCCGTCTGCTTGATCGGTGGAATACATGATTGCTCCCCGGTTTCTCTGACCTTTCAGTTTCCCTGCCTGCCAGCAGTTCGTTATCTCTACATTGGTGCCATTGTTCCAATAGGTAATGCCGCCGCCGCCATATATATTTTCAACGTCTCCGGCGTTATAGCACTCAGCTATCTTGGCGCCTTTTGCGCAAACACCAACGATTCCGCCGACAGGACTGCCGACAGACGAGAAGACACTTCCTGTATTATAGCATTTTTCGATGCGTGCGCCGCTCAATGCATAATCTATCAGCTGACCCACGATGCCGCCAATCCCTCTGCCGCCGCTGACGTTTGCTTCATTTCCGCAGCCGCTGAGGAGGTTTGAGGAGCCCCAGCCGGAAAATTGACCGATGATTCCGCCGACGCTTCCGCTGGTGCCGCCTGCTGTCACATTGCCCCGGTTCACCAAACCGGACAGGGTTCCCTTCAATGTGGTGTTATAGGTCGTTCCTATGAACCCGCCCACATAGCTGTATCCGGTTCCCGTCGTGGTCACGGTTGCCTCGTTCACGCAGTTGCTGATGAGCCCCGCTGTGCTGTTTACCGTGATGCCGAGTTCTCCTGCCAATGCGCCTGCTTTTGCTGCGCTGTGTCCTGCCGTCACGCTTCCGGTCAGGCGCAGGTTTTTGACGGTTGCTTCCGCTCCGATGGCGCGGAACAATCCAACTTTTTCATTGGCTGCATCGTTGATGTTGAAATGAATCGTTGTCAGATTCTCTGCATCTGCTCCCACCAGCGCTCCGGTGAAGCTTTCGATCGGCGTATAGCCGCCTGCCAGTGTGGTTAAATCGATGTCATTCACCAGATAATATTTCCCGTTGGAAACAATCTTCCGGAACTCTTCCGCTGTCCGGATCACCGTGTAATCCGCATATTCGGCTGGTAAAACAACAATGTCATTCAGTGCTGCCCGAAAAGCTGCCGGCAACTCTGTCACTGCCTTCATTTCCGCCAAAGTCATCGGAGCTGCTCCGCTGACCGTGGAAGCGGTCTTTGTCTCGTCCAGATAATAACTGCTTTCTACCGTGCCTACCTTCGAGATTGGATTATTGGTATAACTTCCACTGATTTTTCCGATGTTATAACTGCCGCTGATGGTAGAACCCAAGCTTTCCGCAGCTGTGATTCCTCCCGAATTCGCCGCCGAGCTTCCTGTAATATCCGCTGCGTTATAACAATTCTGATAAGTTCCGTACAATGCCGCACCGGCGATTCCGCCGGCAATTCCGCCGGAAACGGTTCCATAGTTTTCACAGCGAACAAATTTACAGCCGCCGTTTATGTCGTTATTGCTGGATGTCCCTGCAATTCCGCCGCTAAAGCCATAGGTGTTTGCCGGCTCCAATGCAACGGTTCCTTTATTCACCAAATTGCTCATCGGAAAATAGCTGGTGCCGTAACCGGTGGAGCTGCTGTTGCCCCACAAGTCCCCGATAAATCCGCCGACAAAAGGTACCCAATTGCTTTGTTGTGCATAATTTGCAGTGACATTCGCCTCATTCACACAATTGCTGATTTCTGCATAGGCACCCCAATCGTTGGAGCTTCCTTTGCTATTTGCCAACGAACCGCCGACTCCTGCCAAAGCACCCACTGCAATTCTTTTGCCGCCGGCTGTTTTTTGCGTCCCTTTGACGCTTCCAGTGATGCGGATGTTTTTGATGACAACCGTATAGCCCTTCAACGCACGGAACAATCCGACGCCTCCGTCATATGTGTCGTCAATGTTTACACGAATGCTCTTCAGATTCGTTTCATCCGATCCGATCAATGCGCCGGAGAATTCTTCGATCGGCTGGTAGCTTGCCGGCAGTTCGATGTCTGCCGTCAGGTAATACTTTCCGTGCGGATCTTCGCGGATGAATTCAAAATCTTCCGCAGAATCAATGATGACATATCCCTTATATTCTCCATCCGGCACGGTTTCCTTCTGCCTTGTCTGCAGTTTCAGAACAGGTGCATTGCTCGTTGTCAGCAAATGTGTTTCATCAGAGGTCCGGAAGACAGAACCAACCGATCCCTTGATGGAAAATCCGCTTACCTCCTGAATGGTATATTCTCCGGCAGGAATTTCTGACGCAGAATAGTTCCAGTCATACAACGGCTGCCCTGCCGCATTGTGCGTTCCTGTGAATTGCTTTGTTTTCTTCGTTCCGTCCACGATATAGGTAATGGTTCCGCTTTCCGTTGTATTAAAGTTCGGCGCACTGTTCAGATACATGGTGTAGGTTCCCGGATAGACCGTCAGATTCAGCTGATTTCCGTTTGCGTTCCAAAGAATTCCGTTGCTCATTTTATTCGGATCAATCTTACGAATTTTCTCATCATAATGCTGAGACAATGCGGTGACGCCGGATTCTGTGGAAACAGTGACCGCCGCATTGTTCTGCGGTGCGCCCTCTTTCCTTTGAATATAAGAAACCGCCAGTTCGTTTCCGGACCCGTTCATCGCCACGGAAACCTTCTGCGGAGCCTGAATCAAGGTCACGCCGTTTCGGACTGCTGTGGTACCCTCATGCAGCAGATAGCCTCCGTCCGGCTGCGTGACAAATGCCTTGCCGGAAAAACGGATTCCTTCCGCTGTTGTGATCTGCGCCGCGTCTGTCAGGTTCACGAATACCATTGTTCCGTCGGCACAGGTCAGTTTCAGATAGTCACCGCAGTTTTCGGTGACGATCTGCTGCGGTTCCTCCGCCTTTTTGCGGACACTCAGCGTTGTCACCATTTTTGTCTGCTGCAGCGATTCGGTTTTGAAATACACCCTCTTGTCTGTGCCTTTTCCTGAAATGCCGTCCCTTGCAGCCATACTGGGGGCAGAAACAGAATCCTCTCCGCCGGGACCTGCAAATCCGTTGATAATTTGCCCTTCCGCCGCAGGGTATTGCACTTTCGCATCCAGCGCCGCAGACCCTTTTTGAATGGTCGCGGCATTTTGCCCGTTCAATTCGATGCTGCCCAGCGCATTCAGCCAGAATTCATAGGTGTACGGTGTGCTGTCTGCACTTGCAATGTCATCAATCACAAGAAACGTTCCCGGCTTCAGATAAAGAATGCTGCGGTGATATTTGCCGATGGCATTCGCCAGATCCCAGGAATCGTTGCTCACCCGATTCAAGAACACGTCCGTGCCATCCGATGAAACCAGACCAAGGGCACTGTGATTCAGAAATGCCGTTGTGTATGCCGAGGCGGCATAGTTGCCATAAACCTGCCGTCCCGCGCCGTTTTTATAGGTGAGTTCATTGTGGGCATATGCTTTTCTGGTATATTTGGTGTGAAACGCACTTCCGTAGGAATCATAGTATCCGCTGTCCACTGCCAGCGGCTCCCCGTATGCCTGAATGGTGAAAGCACAGTTGTCAGCATGCTCATGAGACATAAGCCCATGGGGGTTCGCCTTATAGATTAAGCCGATTTTGTTTTCATCCGACAAATCGCTGTACATTGCCGACCAGCCGCGATCCGGGAAATAGGCGCCGTTCGGCATCATCACTGGAAGCTTCCCCTCCACATTACTGTTTTTATTGTAAAAGAGTCCGATGGGATTATATGCATTCAAAAAGGTGGAATCCTTTGCTGCCGCTTGCAGCTGCTGTTTTGCCACCGATTGCCAGACAGACTCATTCAGATAACCGGTTCCAACCGTTTGCACCTCTTTCCTTTGTGTGCATTGATCCGCATCGGTAGCCCACACATCCTCCCAGTTGTTGTACCATCCGCTTGACCACAGATACAGCAAGCTTTTGGTCTGATTCTGGAACCATGCCTTCTGCGTCAGATCCCCGACGCCCAGCATGGAAAGCGTCATGATGGAATATAAGTCATTGGTGGGCAGTCCATAACAGGGACCCTCATTGGAGGCGCCGTCCTGATATCCAAAAGGATCGGTGACTGTGCTCAAAAGCGGATAATGGAAGGCTACGATCTTCTTCGCCAGCTTTGTCACCGCTTCTACCTTCCCCGCGAGTTCTTTCAAATTTTCCTGTTTTAGTTCCTCTATCAACGCGGTCTCGTCATAAATCATCATAGCGGCACAGGTCAGCCGATTCATGTTCCATCCATGCGAAACATAGGGATAGTTGTAAAGATTCTTTTTCCCCATAGCCGCCGTTTCCTTGTAATCCTTGTATTTCTCACCGTAAGGATCCACATTTTTGTAATATTGAAACGGTCTTTCCATATTTCTGCCGATCAGCAGAACCGTTTCCGCTCTCTCCTGCGGAGTCAGATCCTGATAAAGCCAGTCATAGGCAAACGCAATCGAAGAAGCGAATCGTATTTCCTGCGTATCGGTATCCGGATCAATCGTAAAATGTCTTTCCGGATCCCACAAATAGCCCTTATCGTCCTTTGTGACCGCCATCTCTTTCAGCATTGCAAGGGCTGTTTCCTTATAAGTTACCTTATTCTGAAAAGGATGCTCATCGTCGCCGAGTACAACAGGAGATAAAGCTTCATTAAAGAGTGTGCTGGCGGCAAGCAGCATAACATGCTCTGCCGGAAACCAATAATGATTTTGAATATTCTCCATCCGGTCTCGCTGTTCCGGTGAGCCGACAGCCGGACGCGCTTTTAAGATCAATCCGTCCGTCAATGCAAAGCCCGGTTGCTTCTCTTTGTCGATTCCTCCTTTTCTCTGCAAATATTCAAACCGAAAATTAGTTCCGGATCTATATGCAGCTCTAAGGGTGGAGGTGTAGCCAGAACGCAACTGTTGTTCAATATTTGCCTTTGTTGCTGCGTCCGGTACAGCACGGCCCGGATGCGCCTTCAATTTCGCCGAAAGATCGCTGATGGCGGGAGGGATAAAGGTATAGGCATCCTGATCGATATAAAACCGCCGCGGCGTGCTCCATTCCGACTCTGTGCCGGACTTGGTCTTAAACTGCACACTCCAGTAATACTCGCGATCCGGCTGAAATGCATAGGAAAAGCTATACACATTTAAGGGCAAGCCAGATATGGTGACAACCCCTTTTGATTCGCCGTCTTTGGTAACAATGCCTTCTGTCATGTCCGCATTGCCTGCCACTTTCAGCGTGTAGCTCGCCGCATATGAAATGGGAGGCCAGGTAAACCCGGGCGGATTTTGCTGACTGTAATACTGATCCACCGGCTGAAACGGCATAAATTCTCCTGTTGCATCCACACGATTGGTGGGCCATGCCGGGGCAGCGACACCGATAGCGGCCGGCAACATGCCGAAAAGCATGGTTGCCGCCAGAAACATCGCCATGATTTTTTTCATATTTGCTCCTCCTTTTGTCCGCAAGAAGTTCTTTCTTTTTTCCTGCAGGCGGAAAGAAAACCTCTTTTCCGCCTGCTTTCTTTTGTTACTGTAACCCCTCACTTGCCTTTTGAAGCAGATTATAAATGATCTGTGCTGCCTCCGCACGTGTGACATCGCTTTTCGGAGAAAAAACATTTTCACCCGTTCCGTTTACGATTTCCATTCCCCGCAGCGCATAAACCGCATTTTTGGCATAATCGGAAATTTCACCGTCATCGGCAAATGCTTCTCCCGTTGCTTCCGGCGCATTCCGGAAACAACGGCAAATCATAACCGCCATGTCCTCCCGGGTCAGCCCTTCGCCGATTCCGAAGCTGCCGTCCGGTTTTCCTGCAACCAATTTCGCTCCCAGCGCTTTTTGCAGATAGGGAATATACCAGGCATTCGGATCAACATCGGAAAACGCAGCATTTTCCGAGGCATCCGTTTTCAAAATGCCGGCGATCATCTTCACAAATTCTTCTCTTGCAACCCCTCGTCCGGGCTCAAACAGCGTATCGCTCACACCGCTGACAATTCCCTGTTTTCTGAGAGAGTGCACTGCCGTTTTTGCCCATTCGTAATTCTGCATGTCGGAAAAATCATAGGACGGCTCGCTTGCCGGAATCAATCCGACCCAATCCAGAATCCATTCTCCGTCCCGCACTGCCATCAGCGTCAAATCATTTTTCCCTGCCTCCAGGTAAACACCGCAGTGCACCTGATAGCCATCCAAATCGCTGTAAACCGTGGTTTCCGGCACAGTAAAGGTTTTCCAGTCTCCTTCGTTCAGCCGCAACGCGCGAACCGGAGAAGTATTTGACACGGTGCTGGCAGACAGCGCCACGTCATAATATCCGGCTTCCAGCACCTCAAGCGTCCAGGTGATTTGCTCCCCGGCACTGTTGAAGTCCTGCAGGGTATTGCCATCGATTCTGTCCCAATGCACCACTCTTGTGGAGGCTAAGCTTCCGTCGGCAAACAGATCCGCCTTTTTGAAGCAGGCGACGTCGGGCTGCAGTTCCTTCGGATCCGCTGTTTGTGTGACGCGCAGAGTTTCTCCTCCGAGATTTTTCAATTTCAGATACGGCTTTTCGCTCAGCGTCGTGTAATGAACCGAAGGCGAAAGAAAGAGCAGCGTTCCTTTTTCCGTGTTCTTGGCAGAAAAGCCGCTGATTTCCTGCAGCTCATACATGCCGTCATAATCCGTAAAATAGAAATCGTTCATCAGCTGTCCGTCAATATTGTACGTTCCCCGGAACGGAATTTCCCGTTTCTGCCCGTCGATATCAATCGTGATCACCCCGTTGCCCTCCGCTCCGGGCAGCTGGGCATCGTTCAAAAACAGGGTATAGGTTCCGGGATAAAGCGTCAGATTCAGAAGGGTTCCGTCCGTGTTCCACAGAATTCCGTTGTGCATGGCTCCCTGGGCAATCTCTCTGGGCCTTGCGTCATAGTGCTGTGTTATTTTTTGAACACCGGGGGCATAAATCCGGAGATTTGCGTCCTTCTGAATCGAAGAAACTGCCAATTCTTTCTGGTTCAGCGTTACAGAAACCGGAACATCCGATTCCAGAATCGAAACGCCGTCTATCGTCAGACTTGTGCCATGATGCAGCATCACGCTTTCTTTCTGCATGACCAGCGCTGTTCCGGAGAAGGTGAAACCATCCTGCGTTTCCACCGTTTCGGCATCTGTCAGATTGATATATGCCACGGCTCCGCCTTCAAATTCCATCTTCATGTAATCGCCGAAGGTTTCCGATTTGATATATTGCGTTTCTTCCGTGCTTCTTCTCACCTGCATGGTGGTGATCATTTTCGTTTTGTTCAGCTCCGGCGTCTGGAAATAAATTCTCTTATCGCTTGCATCTGCCGCCTTCGCCGGCGGCGTCACCATCTGCAGATCCGGCCCGGCAAACCCGTTGATATAATTGGTTTCCGTCCCTTGGGGCCAATGCGTCTGGGCATCCAGCGCGGCATTTCCCTTGGTGATGGTGGCTCCTTTTTTATCCTGATACACATCGATATCGTCCAATGCGTTCAGCCAGAACTCCCAGGTGTGTTTCATTTCGTTTGCACTCGCCAGATCATCGATCACAAGGAAGAGATCCGGTTTCAGGTAAATGATATTCCGGTCTGCTTTTCCGACCGCTTTTTTATCGGCGAAAACATTTTTCCCGTCTGCGGAAACCAAGCTGATGCCGCTGTGATTCAGAAAACCGGTGGTGTATGCCTCGGCATTCCATTCATGCCGCTGCTGCGCCCCTGCGGCGTCGTCATAGGTGATAACATTGTGCGCATATGCCTGATATCCGTAAGCATAGGAAAAGGGACTGTTGTAATAATCGTAATAATAGCTGTCCACTGCCAGCGGTTCTCCATATCCCTGAATCGTAAACGCATTGTTGTCCGCATGCTGATGGGACATGAGTCCGCGGGGATTCGCCTTAAAGATCAAACCGATCTTATTTTCATCCGCCACACTGGAATGCAGAGCAGCCCAGCCTCTGTCCGGGAAATACCGCCCATCCGGAAGGGCTGTGGCAAGCTTCGCCTCTGTATTGTCATTTTTGTTCTGAAACAGAGTGAAAGGCTCATAAGGGGTAAAGAAATGACTGCCTCCTCCCAGCGCACGGTTTACTTCATTTTTTGCTATCTGTTTCCAATTCTCATCCTGCAGAAAAGAAGAATAGGCAACCATCATTTCCTTCCATTCCGTCTGATCTGCACCGTAATTTGCCCAAAAGTCCGTCCAGCTGTTGTACCAGCCTGCCGGATATAAATACATCAAGTTTTTGACCTCATTCCGGAAAAATGCACTATCGTCCAAATTACATACGCCCATAGAAGAAAGTAACTGTCCGATATAATAAGTCTGAGGACTCAGCCCGTAACACATGCCTTCGTTTGTTGCGCCGTCCTGATAAGCAAAGGGGTACGTGACGACCGTCAAAAGCGGAAAGTGAAACTCCACAATATCCCGTGCCAGCTGGGACTGATCATAAATCATCAGAGCCGCGATCACCACCTGATTCATTCTCCAGGCATGAGAGTTCATCGGATATTGATACAGGCTTCCGTTCATATCGCCGCCGTTGTCGAAATCCTCATAGGGTCTTCTGATGTTTTGCTCAATTTTCCGAACCACCTTCTGCCGCAGTTCTTCACTCATGTCGTTGTACAGCCAGTCATACAACACGGCAAGATCATAAGCAAACATCGCTTCATAGGTATCGGTATCGGGGTGCCACTCAAATACCTCTTCCGGCGGCGCCCATTCACACAAATCTCCCAGCATGGTGAGCGCACTGCCTAAGTATTTTTCGTCTCCCGAAATCACATATGCGGTTGCCACCGTCCAGGTATACACGGCAGGCCACCAGTAATTGCTCTGAACCCAATCAACGGCTTGCCCTTCCACGCGCGAATAGTATCCCGTATGCTTCGGAAAACGCAGGGTGCTCCATTGATCTGCCGTCGTGTAAAAATATTTTTTCAGCGCCGGATCCTTCTCCAGTGTTTCCTTCATCTGCGCAACCAGATCCTCATTCAGAAGAAACTGAGGGTGCTCTTTTTTCAGCAGGGAACCAATATCCTTGATCGGAGGAATCACATATTCACAGGCATCGGCATCGATATAGAAACGAGAGGGCTCTCTCCATTCCGAATAGGTTCCGGAGGAGGTTTTATAGCGCACACTCCAATAATAAACCCGGTCTGCTTCAAACGTATAAGGAAAGCCGTAGACATTCTTTTCCAGGTCTTTCGCCTCATATCGGATCTCTTTCATTTCCGAATCTGCGGAAACCGCCAGCTCATAGGTCGCCCCCGAAATCATCGGCCAGGTGAAGCAGGGCGGATTCTGTTGACTGTAATAATCCTTTACCGGCTGAAAGGGCATCATTTCCCCATGACTATCCACGCGGGAAGTCGGCCATGTCGGAGCCGCATTTGCCGAAAGCGGCAGAAAGCTGAAAAACAGTGCGGCGGTCAAAAACAATGCTGTGATTTTTTTCATATCATTTTCCTCCCTTCGTGATGACCACTTCTTTGGCAGAGGCGTCATAAGATGCAAGGTCGCCCATCTGCTCTGCAAAGCTCAGAATCGGCAGGTATAACACATTGTTCTTCAAGACTGTTTTCTGCTTCATGGTCTTTGCCGCGCCATTGCATGTAAAGCTTGCGGAATCCTCATGAAGCAGCACCTCCGTGTCGGCATCATACAAACGATATTCGGAATCGCTGTGCGCATAGCGCAAGCGATACCAAGCCGCCGCATTCCTTGCCGGAACATAGACCTCGCCGTTTTCCTCATAGGGAGGGCAGAGGAAAAACATATATTCCCCGTTGAAATTGACATTCAGTCTCCCTTTTAAGGGCTTCAGCACCGGGTTGTCGCGGAACGGGGGAACCATTTTTTCCGGTTTCGGCTTTGCCCAGCTCAGCTTTTCCCCGTTGCGCACTCTGAGATATTTATAATAAAAATCGCCCTGTGCGTTTGTGAATCTTGTGCGGATTACGATTTGGTTGATGGAAGCATCGGTATCCAGCTGGTAAGAACCCACATAGATGATGCCCTCCTCCTTATACTGCGTCAATGACGAAGCACCGCTTGGTACATTGTTTTTAAAATAGTCGCTTTGCAGATATACCTCTGCTTTTTTATTTTTGGCATCCATCTTCATTTCCACCGTAATCCAGGTGTCCTGCGGAACATACTGATCCTTTGAAAAAGTAATGATAGACCCCAGATTCTGGAGCACAAACCATCCGTCACTCCAGGAACGAATGGCTGCAGACAGGGTGGTTCCGCTGTAAAATCCGATTTCAAAACCGCAGATATTGTTGGAGGTGGTGGAATGATACTTGAACTGCGTTTCAAAAATCAAAGGTTCGCTGCTTTCCGGAACACTGATATTATAAACCGGGTCTGCGTTTGTTGCCGTATTTTGGTCGGAAAGCAGCATCGCCTTTCCGATGGTACCGTCCGCCAATTCCGTTTCTTCCACTGTAATGGAGGTGTTATCCGGCTGAAGAAGATCCCCGTCCGGCACCGTCCCTTTTTTATAGGAAGAAAAATCTTCATAATAAATATAATCTTTTTTTGAAATGGTTCCGGAACCTCCGCCGGAAGAATACCCATAGCGCTCCGGCTCCTCATAGGCAACGTAAGCCAAAGCGTTTATGCCGGATGCCGTTTGCATGCAGAGAAGGGCAAGCAGGCCGGCCAATACTCTTTTTTTCATTTTTCTTTCCTTCCTTTCGCTTCTCATGATTCCGGTCAACGATACAGGAACACTTCCACAGCCATGGTATAGGACTGGTGGTAATGAACCAGCATACGGGTACATTCCGTTCCTGCACTCTGATAATCCGCGAGCTCCTGATAAGTGGCGCGTTTTATTTTTTTGCCGCTGGTGGAATCATAAATATAAAACGAAACATTCGCATTTTTGAACACATAAGAGGCGGTCTCATATTTTTCCGGAATCTCCTGCGGAGAAGACGCCAGAACAAACCGGGTGCCGTCCCGCTTCACACTATAGGGATAGGCAAATTCCAAGCCATGGTAATTGGAAGGATTGTTGCTGATTTTATTCGTTGCATAGGTATATCGAATCCGGAAATTGGAAATTCTTCCGGTCACGGGATTCTTGGTATAATAAATAATATCGCCGGGCCGCAAAGTGTTGACCGATATGAGCTCTCCCGTTCCCATCAGTCCGTTTTGCGCAATGACAGTCTCGCTGGCCCCGTTGGTATACAGATAAAGCTTCAAAGCCGTCTCGCCGTTCTCGTCCACCACCTGAGAGGTTTTATCCACGATGGACATATACAGGGTATAAATATTATTGTTGATGTCATCTGCAAGATCCGTCATAAAGACATTCGGTGCCAGAGCGTCCTTGCTGTCTCCGAAGCAGAAAAGATTGGTATAATCCCGGTCATTGACAAAGAAGGAGTTTCCGGAGACGGTATAAGAAGATTCCTCGGATAAATCCGCAGGGTACTGAAATACGGAAACAGAATCGCCGATCAGAACCTGACAGTTAATGGCGTTGGAGGAGTTCAGATAGCGCCCTGTAATCGCAGTAAAATACACTTCGTTCTTCGGGGTGATATCATCCTGCTTGGTGCGGTTTCCCGCCGCATCCAGAACGGTATCGATATAATTGATCTCCCCGGCGGCATTCAGCCCGAACTTCACCATCTGAAGGTAATATCCGTTCTCCTGCCGTGCATTGATTTCTCTTCCGGCAAGTGCCAGTCTGTCCGTCAGTGCAGAATCCATTTTCTGATATTCCACACCGTCCACGGTAACTTTCTTCGCCGCAGGATAAACGGCAAAAGTGCCGTTTGCGGTATAGATCCGGATCCGCAGCGTATCCTCCAGACCGGTCTGCGTGTCAAACTGCGCCAGCATGCCCCATTGATAACCGGAAGAGGAATCATAATTCATATCAACGATGTTTCCGTCTTTGTTCAAAAGAACCTTCACGCTTTTCCCCAGGATCGGCGGACTGATCCGCTGAAGCAGATAGGAGGAAACCTTGTAATCCTGATTATCGATGGTCCATACGGTTTCTCCGTTGTCATCCCCCGTCTTATTCAGCGTTCCCGATACGGTGGCGCCGGAAACATAAATCCGGATATAGGGCTGAAACGCATCTGCTCCGGAACGGTATACCTGCAGGCTGCTTTTGTATTTCACTGCGCTTGCAGAAACCGCTTCGCCCTCCTGATTATAGAATTTGATATAAGGATTCAGATTGTTTTCATCAATGGATACCTGTTTTTCATAGGTATAGTAATCGTGCACTACCTTTTTGGCGCTGTCGATCTGACCGACCACCATATTTTCATAAACATCGACAAGAACGACTTCCGCGCGGTTGTCACCGTCATTGTCGCGCAGGGTAACCGTGCCGTCCAGGCGTTTGCCCCGGCTGTCGGAAAGCAGAGCAAGAGTAAAGTCCGCTCCCGTGGTGCATCCGTTATAAATCACCGGTGCATACCGATCATAGAAATATTTTTTATCCTTTTCCCGGTTTTCGTCCACTGTAAGACTGCCTTCCTCAATGCTCAGCACGTCGGAAACCGAAAGAACAATATCTTTGTTTTTGGTGACATCCACCTCTAAACACCGGACAAAATCACGGCTTTTGTGATCGCTGTAATATGCCGTGACATAACATCCGAGCTTGCTGTAAACCTCGATCTCTCCGGTGTACAGCACCTGTTCTCCGACATAGACAGAATAAGGCGGAAGATCGTTTTCGCCGCTCAGCGAGGTGAGATCCACTCCGTTGATGACGCCGCTTACCGTCTTGATCTGAAATGCCTTATATAAAAGAGTCTCTCCGCTCACGGTATCGTATCTGCTTGCTTCCCCGGTGACACTGCGCACTTGCAGCAGTTCGGTATGCAGAGCATTATAAATCAGGTGAACCGCACATGCCCGCGAAACAGGATCCTGATAGGAAGAAGAAACGCCCTTCTTCAGCCCGATATCGCTGATCACGGCATAATAGCCGTTCGGATAGCCCCCGGCAATCGCCTGCGCTTTAACCCCATAGCCAAGCACGTTCAACAGGGTGACGCAGGCCTCCATCACAGTGATTTCATCCTCCGGATGAAACGTTCCGTCCGAATAGCCGGAAACATAACCCTTTTGTTTTACCAGCTGGATTTCCCCTGCATACGGCGCATCGGCCTCCACATCCTCAAACACCTTGTCTGCTACACTCGGCACGAATTGCTTCAAACCGGCTGCATAACAAACCATGCGTGCAAAGGCTCCTCTGGTGAGCGTTTCATTGCGGTCGCCCGTTTCTGTAATTTCAAGATATTGTAACAGTCCTTCCATATTCTCAAGGTTTTCGGAATAGGTATAGGAACCTGTCTGCGTCTGTGTATCTTCCGCAATGCCAGGTACTGGGACTGCAAGAAGCAAAATCAGCAGAATAGAAATTAGTTTTCTCATTGTTTCTCCCCTCCCGGTTTTTTGCAGAACAGATTATAAATAATCTGTGCGGCCTCTGCTCTTGTCACAAAACGTTGCGGTTCGAAGCGATTGTCACCGACTCCGCTTACCAGCCCCAATGCTTTTAACTGAGAAACCGCCTCTTTGGCGTAATCGGAAATCAGCGAATCATCCGCAAATGCTTTCGCTTCTCCGTCAGCGGAAATGCCCAGTTTCGGAAGCAGACGGCAGGCAATCACCGCCATGTCTTCTCTGGTGAGACCTTCCCCGACGCCAAAACTGCCGTCTGCCTTTCCTTCGGTCAAACCGGCTGCGACAGCCTGTTTCAGATAGGGTGCATACCAATCTTCTTCCTTCACGTCAGAGAAATGCAAATCCGAAACGGCATTCTTTTCGCCGGACAGCTCTATCGCCATTTTGATAAATTCTTCGCGGTTGACCACTCTGCCGGGCTCAAAAGAGGTTTCGGTCACTCCGGAAAGAATCTTTTCCTGATACAGTTTGGAAATGGCTTCTTTCGCCCAGTCATAGCCCTCCAAATCCCGGAATGCCATTTTCCGTTCTCCGGTGATGTCATCCAGTTTCGGTCCCGAAGGATTAAGCGGTGTCGTCGGCGTAATCGAAACGCCTCCGCTGTTTTTGGAACCGCCGTTTCCGGTGCCTCCGCCTCCGGTGGTTCCGGTGCCTTTTGCAACGGTATTCACAGCGGTGCGGAAATCATCGGCAAACGCTGCGGCACGCTCATATGCTCCGCTGAGCAGCTTCTCCGCCACCTTTGATTTCTGTACCGAACTGAAATTGTTGTATTTGGAACGCGCATCGGATGCAAGATTTAAATAATCCGCATATTGTTGAATCAACCGAAGCATGGTATTGACATTCCCCGCATGATTCAGAACCGACAAAACGGTATATTCCTTCAGTGCCGTGCCGATGTCTTTGACGCGCACAAAAGCATTTCCTGCCAGCTTCACG
Source organism: uncultured Clostridia bacterium (assembly GCA_934403665.1). Next base: position 16,707 of record CAKRUL010000004.1, read on the forward strand.
CTGGATATTGTTTTCTGCTGGTCGGCGCTGAGTTTCTGATACTCGGAAAGGACCTCTTCCGTCAGCGATAACTCCGTGCGATAAACGCTGATGTCGGAAATCTGCCCCAGATTAATCTTTTCAATCAAAAGAGCGATGGGGTAATCTTTTGTGAATTGCTCCAGCATTTCCGATTCCGCCGGCTTGTTTTCCTGCATCATGCTGTACAGAACTTTACAAAAGCCCTGCGCCGTCATGGTTCCGGTCAGGAAAGGCGTGTTGTCCAGGCTCAGCGTTTTCACGCAGGCACTGAGCGGATTCGCCAAATCCATTTCTTTTTCCAGCTCTGCCGCGCTTGTCTTGCGGTAAAGCTCCTTTGCCATGCTTTCCCGGTCGGCAAGGGTTGCGAAATAGAAAGAATAGCCCTTCTCCGGAAGGAATGTTCCTGTTTCGGGATCCATCAGCAGGAAAAGATAGTCGCCTTTTTCTCCCGTAACGCCGATGTGAGCTCCGTAATTTCCTTTTTCATTCGTTTTGATGACGCTCAACACAGCAAAAATGTCTTTCAATTCCCCTTGGGACTCCAATGTTTTTCCCGGATACAGCATTGCCAGAATATAATTTTTTTCCGGCTTTTCCAGAGTTCCCGCAACTGTGAGAATTCCTTTTTTCGGATCCCGGAAGGAAACCGAAACCGGATCCGCCGAAACCGTGTAATCCTCCGCGCCGGCATCGGCAAAGAAGCTGGGGTCGCCAAGCATTTTCCATTCGTTTCGATTGTTTACAACAAATGCGGTCACATTGACATCCGTCAAATCGGACGGAAGCGTGAGACTTGCCCGCAGAGAAGTGCGCCCGGTTTTCATCGCTTCCTCGGTGCTGCTCTTCGCCGCAATCACCGTGTTCTGTCTGGATGCGACAAGAATCAGACTGGCTTCCTTCGTCACAGAAGTCTTGTTCGTCACGGTCGTCTCCGCCGCGATCTCCTGACCGCCGGTCAGACTATCCGGTGTAAAGACCGGTTTGCTTGCGAGAACCGTTCCGTCCTCTGTGATTCCCATATCGGTATAGCTTTTCAGCGTAAAGGTATATCCTTTTTTTCTTCCGTCTGCCGCCGTGACGGTGACAACGGTTGTTTCTCCAAACGATGCCGCATGAACGGCAGAGGCCGTTGCCTTCTCCGGCATTTCCAAAGTATAGGTCAACTGCGGAATACTCTGGATGT
>CAKRUL010000005.1 GCA_934403665.1 uncultured Clostridia bacterium
TTTCTGCTGTGAATCGGTGACGAAAATTGTAGCTTACCGTTGAAAAGTGTGGAGTTGTCTCATTTAATCCATATCCCAAAAACCAACGGTAGGGGAATAATATACGTGCGGCGAAAGGTGCAGAGATATGGTAAAAAAAATAATACTTTTTCTGTTATCAGCGATACTGATATGGAACTTGACTGCCTGCGGAGAAAAAGGCAAATATGAAAAGGCAGGACGCCTCAGAGAAGAGCAGAAGTATGAGGAAGCCATTGCATTATATACAAAATTGGGTGATTACCAAGATGCCGACAGTGTAAGACGTGCTTGTTATAAAGAGTATTTTACTTTTTTATGCGAGCATGAAGAATATTCCAAAGCGCGTGAAGTTGGGGAAGAATTCAAGCAGATTTACCATGCGGACGATATGGATGTAGAGGACTATATTCGTATTTATGAAGGTGTGAATAAGATTCTTTCTTCCGATGAAGATGCAGGCTGGGCATTATTAAAGAAACAAAGGCCAACGGATGTCGTTCAAGTCAATGATATTTGGTCCGACATTTTGCAACCGGCAATTGAAGGCGAGGAGAAAGATAAGCAATTAAAAGCATACAAAATTGTAAAATACTTCAGCAAAAAGTTGGACAAAGTTGACGAATTGAGGTTTTGTGACGGCAGGGATCCGACTTTGAAGCTGCGCGCTTTAGAGGTTGGGGAAACCTTTACATTTGGCGAGTATGATCAGGATTATCTCAGAACCAATGCGGTAGAAAAATATGATACTGTATATTATCCTTTGCCGGGGAGCTTCAAGAAGAAACCCGTAGAATGGGTCGTGTTGGACAAGGATGGCTCCAAAATACTTGCAATCACCAAAAACTGTATCGAGTGCGTGAACTGCGGCGGTGCATATGCTTATAACCACAAAGGGGATAAAATGCGGGTAAGCGAGTATTTGCCAAGCAATGCTTTCAATGCTGTTTGCAGTGATAACGCAGTTTTCTGGAAAGACAGCGCGGTCAGAGATTATTTAAACAATGATGTATACCGCAGAATATTCAGAGAAAATGAAATGAAATATGTAGTGCCCGTAACGATAGATCAGTGCGATACGAAGGATAAGCTTTTCTTATTATCTTATGAGGAAAATGAGAAATACAAGAGAGTTGCCAATTTCCCGGCATCAAAAACCGAATATGCTGTACTTTTAGAGGATGGAGATACAGGGTATGCGATGAGTGATAGCGAGCTTAGGAAAGTACGCGGAAATACGACTTGGTGGGCGCTGAGAAAGACTGCAAATGATCCCGCCGGACCATACAGGGCGAGGGGATATTCTGAGAATGAGGTTTATTGGTGCACGACCGGCAATGCATATTCAGAAAGGGCATACACAAGGTTTGGAGGCCCGAAAGAGCGGGGTTATGTCAGGGTTGCCTCCTGGTTCGACTTTCATGCAGAATAAAATCGTCCGTACAGCAATGTATCAGGTTGGTTGATAGAAAAAACAAAGCCGTCACAGTTGTCTGTGGCGGTTTTTGGTTTAAAAATTGTTGCATGAACCGAAACAGGCATCTTTCTCACCTCGCCTGCGGCGTCGTTTAAAAGCAGTTGCGTTCCTTGTACCATAAAGTTTTTTCTTTTTTGAAAAAATAACAAACGATATTTATAAAATAAAGATGGACAAATTACATGATACATGGTACAATAATATATTGGAAAATAATATGGATAAATTTTCCACGCACATAAAAGAGGGGGTTCCTATGGAGATACTGAAAAAAATCGTGGATCATGTTTCAGCATTTTTGGAAATCATACCGCAGCAAGGGGACGCGGGAAAGGTTCAGACGGGGAAACGGCTTTATGGAATGCCGGATTATTCTGCCTATGTGCCGTCCCAAATAAAAGGAGGCATTCCCATCGTGTCGTTTTCGGAGCAAATGCAGTCTCAATTTGAGGAGCTTGCTTCCGCATACGAAAGAGCCTGCCAATCTTATAATAGCGTAAGCCATATCACTTCTGTAGAACATAACTATCGAAAAGCCTTTGAGCGGTTAAATGCTATTTTTGCACTGACGGTTCAGTGGTTTTGCAAACATGCATCCGTTTCGTTTTCCGATACAGATATTGTACAGTCCGCAATGAACCTGAAAAAAGCGGGATTTAATAAAGAACAAATGAATGTGGTATCCGGTGTGTTGTATGCGATGGATGTCTATCGGGATGAGTCGCTTAACGTTCCGGATGATGCCATTGAAAAGCACTTTGTATCGGTTGGGTGCCTTCTGGAAATTTTGCAGGCGACGGCAGCAGGTAAGGAAACGGGAACGGTGCCGTGCCGCATCCAGTCCGCCCCGTCCGGAGGAACCATGAAAAGGCAGCCGGCAAAGAAGGCGGGAAACGAGAAAAAGACGCAATCTTCCAAAAGACCGGCCGCCAAAAGTCCGGACGAGCGGGAAATAGATGCAATCCAAAAAGCCTTTGAGAAGACGCAGAAGCTGAGCAAAAAGACGGATTGTGCGGCCACGATCACAGCGCTGAAAGAAGTAACGCTGCTTGCATTGCAAAGAATATGCAAAATACAGAACATCCAATTTCCGGAGCCTTTTCCGGAAAACAGGAAAGCACAAGAATACATCACAAAGCGATTACACTTGCTTGGCGCAATCGATAAGGCGTCCGTTTCAACGGTGAATTCTATAATGGTCCTATTTTCACTGATCTGTGTCCACGGGTTTGAGGAGAGGGAGGAACGGATCCAAGGATTGGTGCGAAATATCGGCTCCACCTTGATTCCGATGGCGTGTATCGTGCCGAAGAAAGCGCCCAATCCACCCGCCAAAAACAAAGTTTCTAAGAAACGGCCGTCTTTCAAGGCAATGGAAAAGAAAGCCGAAAACGGGGCGCTTGATTTAAAGACCGAATATCCGGAATTGGTCAGGTTTATCGAAACGGCCCGCAAGAGAAGCGCTGCCGGGGAATACGAGGATGCGCTTCATTCTCTTAGAAATGCACTTGAATTTATCGTGAACACACTTTGTCAAAAGTACACCATCGCGGTGGAACCCAAAACCAGTCTGCTGGAGAAAATCGATCTCATCGCTTCTGCCGGAGTCATTTCAGATGCACAGAGAGACATCCTGCACCGTGTCAGAAAACTCGGAAACATCGGAGCGCATCATGGCATCAAAGAGGCAACGGAAAACAAGGTGCATCAAGGCATGGATTTGATTCAGCAGGCAACTACTGTGTTTACCAACCTTACATTGCTGGAAAACACGAATGAAAATAAACCGATGATTGACCCGGATTATTTCAGCAGTAGCCGAAAATATTACGGCTTATGGAACAATGCAATAAGAATGGAAAAGCTGTTGATCAATCCGAATTATGTGCAGCTGTGCCGCAGGGCGGACGCAGGGGATATTGAAGCGATGCTTGACATCGCAGTCGGCTTTCTGCCGGATCCGGACCAGATGAACTGGGGCATGGATCATCTGATTTTATCCCCGAATTTTGCAAAAAAGGGCTACCGTCTGTTTCCGGATGCTTTTGAGGCGCGGTATTATTTCTGGATTTTAAAGGCCGGAAGAAAAGCATACGATGATTGGATGGCGGGAAAAGTGATACCGTTGAAATACATTGCGAATGCTTTGATGGAAGGGATCACATTTTCGTATTGCCACTGTTTGTATCAGTATTATGCGCCCCGATACGTTATTGCCGAAACGCAGTATGGATTGCTCCAGCATCTTTTCCCGGGGGATCCGCTGACCTATAACGGAAAGATGGTTGCCAACCTTGCGCTGATGCTTATCTGTATGCTGGAAGAATACAAAGGCGACATGGAGGGAAAAGGGAGCATCCTGACGCCGGTGCTATGCTATAATCCCGATGGGATTAGAACATACGTCTATATGTATCATTACTTCACCCATCCGGAGCAGAGAATAAATTTAGATCCAAAGCTTTTGCTCAGCCCGGATGACGCAGGGAAAACCTTCTATAGGGTTGTATCGGGATCCAAGCGGTTCGATCACTTTAAGAAAGTGGCTTCCTCGGTCAAAGATTGGTTGCAGCGCTGATTGTTTTCGGGGGATTTTCTTGGGGGGATAGAATGTTTGTAAATTTTTCGAGTCATTCTTCCTGCGAATGGAGCAGCAAACAAAGAAACGAAGCAAGGAAGTTCGGCGAAATTGTCGATATTGCTTTCCCTGATGTTGCGCCGGAAGCGGAGGAACAACAGATAGAAGAAACCGCCGCCGCATATGCGGCGAAAATCATTGCCATGAAGCCGGATGTGGTGATGTGTCAAGGGGAATACGCTCTCACGTTTCATGTCGTGCTTAGATTATTAAGTGCCCATATTCGAGTGGTGTGCGCCTGCTCGGAAAGATGCGCAATCTGCACACACAATGAAACGGAAACCAAAATTGAGTCGCTGTTTTCGTTCGTGAAATTCAGAAATTACAGTATAAAGGGTGTGCATATCGATGAATAAGTCAGATATTCTGCATATCAACAGCAGGTATCACACGCACGATTGCTTTGTAATCGATTTGCATACCGTTGGATTAAGAATAAGATGCGGCAAAGATGTGGACGGCGTTGTGGCAGTGTATAATGATCCGTATTTGCGGGACGAGGTGGACGGCGCCCTTGTCTGGCCTTATAAAAAATGCGAAATGCAGGTGTCCGGCGAAACCGACCAATATAAATATTTTATGTGCAGGCTGGACTGTGAACGGCGCAGACTGAAGTATTATTTTCTGATCTATTCCGGCAGCGAGGTGTGGCAGTATTCGGAGAGCGGATTTACGCAAAATTATTCGCATGACTTTTTGTCTATGTTTTTTGTGCCGTATATCGATAAGAACCGGATTCACATGCCGTATGAATGGCTGAAGAATACCGTGTGGTATCAGATTCTTCCTTCCCGGTTTGCATCCGAGCGAAAAGGCGCTCCCTGCGGCATAAAAGGGATTACGGACAAGCTGCCCTATCTGCATCAATTGGGGATCAACGGTCTGTATCTGAATCCCGTGTACCGCGGGAAATCCTATCACAAATATGATGTGATCGATTACGAGCATATAGACCCCGATTTCGGGACGGATGAGGATTTTGCGGCTTTGTGCAATGCGGCGCATAAGATGGGGATGAAGGTGATGCTGGATATATCATTCACCCATTGCTCCAGCGACAACCCTTTTTGGCAATCGGTTTGCGCTGACAAGGAAAAATCAAAATATTACGGGTGGTTTAACATATACGAAAATAAGCAAGGGGAGCTTTTGTATGAAACCTTTGCATATGAAATGGGAATGCCGAAGTTTAATACGGAAAATTTCAGAGTCATTGAGTATTTTTGCAATAATGTGATAAAATATTGGATGAAAAAGTGCAAGGTGGATGCATGGAGAATTGATGTTGCCAACGAAATCAGCGACGATCTTTTGATTAAAGTCAAAAACGTCATGCAGGATGTAAACCCCGAGGCATATATGGTCGGAGAAATATGGCATAATGCCGTTGACTGGATTTCCAAAAAACGTCTTGACGGTGTCACCAATTACGGGCTGTCCCGGGCAATTCTTTCCTTTGTGTGCTCTAAGGAACACAGCGTCAAGGAGTATAAAAACAGCATCAATTTGCTGATTCATTCTTATTCGCCTTGCCAGCTTGCAATGTGCATGACCCTTTTGGATTCGCATGATACGCCGCGGCTGAGGTATATGTGTGAAAACGATATGGACAAGTTCAAGCTTGCGCTGTTTCTTTTGATGACCTTTCCGGGAACGCCGTCTCTTTATTACGGAACGGAAAGATACATGGACGGAGCGGGAGACCCCGATTGCAGAAGGTTTGTCGATTGGGAAGCACATTCCGAAGAAGCAGAGGATGTCTTTCGCATGATATCGCGATTTATCCATCTGCGAAAAGAGCATCCTGCCCTTGCAAACGAAGGGAACTTTATCTTTGAACATTCAGAGGATTCTTTGCTGGTCTATTCCAGACAGTCTAAAGAGGAAAAACTGTATTGTGTGATCAATTCAAGGGAATATGATGTGCACAGTCATCTGTCCTTTGCGGAAGAAAAGCAATATAGAAACCTCATAAACGGCGATGCCATTACGGCGGAGATCCAAATGCGCAGGCTCGGTTTTATGATTTTGAAGGAAATGTAATGCCGGGCTGCATCTGCCGTAGAGACAGGACACAAAAGGGAGGCAAAGAGATGACCAGAAAAAAATTAGCGTTGGAGATTATCGAGCGTTTGAAGAAAGAATATCCGACGGCGCAGTGCAGTTTGGATTACAATCAGGCTTGGAAACTGTTGGTCAGCGTGCGCCTTGCCGCTCAGTGTACCGATGCCAGAGTAAACGTTGTTGTAAAAGATTTATATGCGAAGTTTCCGGACATAGACGCACTGGCTTCGGCAGAGGTGGGAGAAATCGAACAGATTGTGAGACCCTGCGGTTTGGGACACAGCAAAGCGAGAGATATCAGCGCCTGTATGAAGATGCTGCGCGACGAATACGGCGGAAAGGTTCCGGATGATTTTAACGCACTTCTGAAACTGCCGGGAGTCGGGCGGAAAAGTGCCAATCTTGTCATCGGGGATGTGTTCGGCAAGCCTGCGATTGTGACAGACACACATTGCATCCGTTTGGTCAATCGCATGGGCTTGGTAGACGGTATCAAAGAACCGAAAAAAGTAGAGATGGCACTGTGGAACCTCATACCTCCCGAGGAGGGCAACGGGTTTTGTCATCGATTGGTGTATCATGGACGGGATGTCTGCACAGCAAGGACAAAACCGCATTGTGACAAGTGCTGTATTGCGGATATCTGCCCCAAAAAGGGTGTGTAACTCTTTTTCTCTTTCTTATTTCTGAAATATAAACTGGGGAGTGCGTCATGCTTCCAAACGGGAGCGTGATGCATTTTTTATGGATCAAAGATTTTTCTGCCTCTGTGCGGAAAATTCCAATGGTGCTGAGTAACGGCAGACTTTGTTTCTTCCGTTGGATTTTGCGCAGTACAGTGCTTTGTCCGCATGGTTAATCAGTTGTTCCAGCGTTTCTGTTGCGCCGTCGTCACGAACGGCGAAGCCAATGCTGAGCGTTAAATGGTTTTTCTCGTATGGAGGAAATGCCCAGTTCCCGGATTTTTTTCCTTAATGTTTCTGTGAGACGGTTCAGTTTGGAAATGTTTGCGGTATAAATCAGAAGAAGGAACTCCTCTCCTCCATATCGGAAAGCTTCTATTTGATCTTCTTTTTCAAGCTCTTTTAAAAGCACTCCGATTTTCTGAAGACAGAGGTCTCCTGCCTGGTGGCCGTAACAGTCATTGTACCGTTTAAAATAATCAATGTCCAGCATCATAACAGCGTGAATGGTTTGTGAATTCGTTGTGCTTTCTTCTTTTATTCTTTCGTATAATTTTCTGCGGTTAAGTAGTCCGGTTAAAAAGTCGATCTTCATTTTCAGTTGTGCTTGCCGGATGGATTCCATGCTGTTTATCCGAAAGTACCGCATATATTCTCCTATCAAAGCACCGATCACGGCAAAACAAATTGTGTGAATAACCGGAGCAGAAAAGGATTTCTCCAATAAAATGCAGTATAGACAAGATGCTGTTATGACGGTATTCATCCGCCAGGACTTATCAATGAGGATTGACGGAAACAGACTGTATAGACCTGCCAATACAGCGTTTTTCTGCGGTAAGCCGCTGTGCACGGCGAACACAAAGAGCATTCCGGCGGCAAGATAAAAACCGCATACAGGGGAACGCTGCATAGAAGAAAAACAAAAGACATATTGCAAAGCGGCTGTCATAAAAAACATAAGGCAATCCAAAAAGATCAGGCGTTTTCCGCTTGAAAGAAAGAGATGAACTGTCAAAAGAAGGGCAAAGAGGAGACAACAAGCGTTCAAGAACATCCTTAAAGTGATCCGGTTGTTTTTTGTAATCTCATTTTTGTTTTTCTTCAACCATTCAGATGTTTTTCCGAAATTCGATGAAAACACGTTCTTCATTGCTGTGACCCTCCTTTTTTATCTGGTGATCACAACTATTATACTCTAAAAAGGAGTCAGCTTCAATACTTATGTGAAGCAATTTAATAACTTTTTTATACTATTTTGCCATCAAACCGGGAAGTATAATAGTGTCAGGAAAGATGGTGATTAAGCTGGATATACACAAACGCATGAAAGAATTGATGAAAGAGCGAAACTGGACGGAATACAAGCTGGCAAAAGAGGCCGGTCTTTCACAATCGACGATTTCCAATCTTTTTAAGCGGAATATGCTTCCCACCATACCCACACTGGAGGCAATATGCAGCAGCTTTGGTCTGACCCTGAACCAGTTTTTTGCGGAGGGGAACATTGTTTCGCTGACTGCACAGCAGAAGGAGCTGCTCGATTGCTGGAGCCTGCTGTCGGAAGAACAGAAGGAACTTCTGATTCGGTTCATAAAAACTATGAAAACAAAAGCTTGAATTTCGGGCATTTTCAAAAAAGAAGAGGTGGATGCACAAGGGCGATTTTTGCGTTCTGGGGGCAGAATCCTCTTTTTTTCTTGGCGTTTTTGTGGTATAATAACCTCACGAGCCTCTAAGGCATTGAAAACGCCAAGAGTCTCGGAGAACATTGAATCACAATACTGCGGCGACATTCCGCCGCCTGCGTTTTTGTGGTATAATAAGCACAGAAAGACTTGCAAAGCAAGATTTCAAGAGATGCCGTTAACGGCAGATTCAGGGAATGATCAATAGGAATCTATTCCACATCAGAAACATGCCGAAGGAGGCTTTTTTTATGTTTCAGGTTGTATCTGATTTTAAAGAATGCGGAGATCAGCCGCAGGCGATTGAGAAGCTGGCGGAGGGTGTGAAACGCAACGACCGGTTTCAGACGCTTTTGGGTGTGACCGGTTCCGGGAAAACCTTTACGATGGCAAAGGTCATTGAAAAAGTGCAGAAACCGACTTTGGTTCTGGCTCACAATAAAACACTGGCGGCACAGCTGTGCAGTGAATTCAAAGAATTTTTTCCGAACAATGCGGTGGAATTTTTCGTTTCCTATTACGACTATTATCAGCCGGAGGCGTATCTTGCGCAGACGGATACTTATATTGAAAAGGATTCCTCGATCAATGACGAGATCGATAAACTGCGGCATTCCGCCACCATCGCTCTGTTTGAACGGCGCGATGTGATCATTGTGTCGTCAGTTTCCTGCATTTACGGCTTGGGAGATCCGGAGGATTACAGCGACTTGGTGGTTTCGCTGCGGCCGGGAATGATTAAGCCGCGGGATGAAGTGCTGAAAAAACTGGTGGAGATTCAATATGAACGCAATGACATTGATTTCAGCCGCGGAAAATTCCGGGTAAAAGGCGATGTTTTGGAAATCTTCCCTGCGAACAGCAATGAAAATATTGTTCGGGTAGAATTTTTCGGTGATGAGGTGGATCGCATCACGACGGTGGATCCGATTACAGGGAACATTGTGGGGCAGCTGAACCATGCGGCGATTTTCCCTGCTTCGCATTATGTCACAACCTCTCAAAAAATGAAACGCGCGATTCATACCATTGAGGATGAGTTAATCGAGCGAATTCAGTATTTTGAGCAAGAGGGAAAGCTTTTGGAAGCGCAGCGGATTGCACAGAGGACAAATTATGATTTGGAAATGCTGCAGGAGGTGGGCTTTTGCCAGGGGATTGAGAACTATTCCAGACATATCAGCGGAAGGGCTCCGGGCAGTGCCCCCTATACACTGATGGACTATTTCCCGGACGATTTTCTGCTGATTGTCGATGAATCGCATGTGACCCTGCCGCAGGTGCGCGGAATGTATGCAGGCGACCGGGCAAGAAAAGAAGCGCTTGTAGAATACGGTTTCCGGCTTCCTTCTGCTTTTGATAACCGCCCTCTTAATTTTGATGAATTCATGGATCGGATTCACCAGGCGATTTTTGTCAGCGCAACTCCGGGCGATTTGGAACGAGAGCTTTCCACACAGATTGTGGAACAGGTTATCCGGCCTACCGGGTTGTTGGATCCGCTCATTGAGGTGCGGCCGACAAAAGGTCAGATTGATGACTTAACCTTTGAGATTAAAGAAAGAGCGGAGAAAAAAGAAAGAGTGTTGGTTACGACTCTGACGAAACGTATGGCGGAGGACTTGACGGAATTTTTCACGAAGTCCGGCATCCGTGTGCGGTATCTGCATTCTGATATTGATACGATGGAGCGGATGGAGATTATCCGCGATCTGCGATTGGGCGCCTTTGATGTGCTGATTGGAATTAATCTGCTTCGGGAGGGCTTGGACATCCCGGAGGTTTCTTTGGTGGCGATTCTGGATGCCGATAAACAGGGATTTCTGCGCAGCGAAACTTCTTTGGTGCAAACCATCGGACGTACTGCGAGAAACGCGGAGGGCAAGGTTATCATGTATGCGGATTCCGTCACGGAAGCGATGGACAGCGCGATTCGCGAAACCGCTCGCCGCAGAAGCATTCAGCAGGATTACAACAAAGCGCACGGTATCGTTCCGAAGACGATCCATAAGGCCGTCCGGGAACTTTTGGAAATCACAACGACGAAGGATTTGGACAAAATAACGAAGGGCGGAAAGCGCAAAACAGAAAACAAGGAAGAATTGGTGAAGAAACTGACACGTCAGATGCAGCAGGCGGCAAAAAATTTGGATTTCGAGATGGCTGCCGTATTGCGGGATAAGATTCGCGAGCTGACTGAGTGAGGAGAGAAAGGCATGCAGAAAGATACGATTTATATCAAAGGCGCAAAGGAGCACAATCTGAAAAATATCGATTTGGAAATTCCGCGGGATAAACTGGTGGTGTTCACCGGTTTGTCCGGTTCAGGGAAAAGCTCTCTTGCCTTTGACACCATCTATGCAGAGGGACAGAGGCGGTATGTGGAATCCCTGTCCTCCTATGCAAGACAGTTTTTGGGGCAGATGGAAAAGCCGGAGGTGGAATTGATTGAAGGGCTTTCTCCTGCCATATCCATTGATCAGAAAACCACGGCGAAGAATCCTCGTTCCACCGTGGGAACAGTGACGGAGATTTATGATTATCTGCGGGTGCTGTATGCCCGTATCGGAATTCCGCACTGTCCGGTCTGCGGAAAAGAGATCAAACAGCAAACAACCGACCAGATCACCGATGCGGTTTTGAACCTGCCGCAGGGAACCAAGATTATGATTCTGGCACCGGTTGTGCGTGCCCGTAAAGGGGAGCATCTTAAGGTCTTTGAGAATGCAAAAAAGAGCGGTTATGTGCGCGTTCGGGCAGACGGCAATATTTATGATCTCTCCGAGGAGATTAAGCTGGATAAAAACAAAAAACATCATATCGAGATTGTCATTGACCGGTTGGTGGTCAAAGAGGAAATCCGCAAGCGTTTGGCGGATTCGATAGAAACTGCGACCGAGCTGTCGGAAGGGTTGGTGATTATCAGTGAACTGAATGGAGCAGATCACAATTTTTCGCTGAACTATGCTTGTCCGGATTGCAATATCAGCATTGATGAACTTTCTCCCCAAATGTTTTCGTTTAACAATCCGATGGGGGCTTGTCCAACGTGCGGCGGAATCGGGCATTTGATGAAGATTGATCCGGATCTGATTATGGACAGGGAAAAATCTATCCGCCAGGGGGGCATTACGGCAAGCGGTTGGTATTATGACGGGGATGACAGCATTGCAACTATGTATTTTGACGGGCTTGCCGCTAATTATGGCTTCTCTTTGGACACGCCTTTGGAGGAACTTCCCGAGGAGATTATGGATGTGATACTGCACGGAACCAGCGGGAAAAAGATTACCATGCAATATAAGAAAAAATACGGCGGCGGCACCTTTCAGTCGGATTTTGAAGGAATCGTGACCAATTTGGAACGGAGATACCGTGAGACCAGCTCCAGCTGGATGCGCGGGGAAATTGAATCGTTGATGTCCCAGAAGCCTTGCCCAGATTGCGGAGGCGCCCGACTGAAAAAGGAAAGCCTCGGAGTGACGGTAAACGGTAAAAATATTTTTGAAATCACAACCCATCCGGTGGATTGGATCATCTCTTTTCTGCAGAATCTGACGCTGACGGAGAAAGAAAAAAGAATCGCACAGCGTCTTTTGAAAGAGATCTTGGAGCGTCTGCATTTTTTGAAGGATGTTGGGTTGGATTATCTGACTCTGTCCAGGAATTCCGGAACGCTGTCCGGCGGTGAGGCGCAGAGAATTCGCCTGGCGACACAGATTGGCTCCTCTTTAATGGGGGTGTTATACATTTTGGACGAGCCGAGCATCGGCTTGCATCAGAGGGATAACGATCGGCTTCTTGCCACGCTGAAGCGCTTGCGGGATTTGGGAAATACGCTGATTGTTGTAGAACATGATGAGGATACCATTCGTTCCGCTGACTATATTGTGGACATAGGCCCGGGCGCAGGGATTCACGGCGGTGAAGTCGTTGCGCAGGGCACGGTGGACGAAATCATTGCGGCGCCCCGGTCGATTACCGGGAAATATTTGAGCGGCGAATGCAGAATAGAAGTGCCGAAAAAACGGCGTAAGGGAAACGGAAAAAAATTAACGGTAAAGGGAGCGGCAGAGAACAATCTGAAAAACATTGACGTGACGATTCCCTTGGGCACGCTGACCTGCGTCACCGGTGTCTCCGGCTCTGGAAAGAGCTCTCTTGTCAATCAGATCATCCACAAGCATCTGTCCAAAAAGCTGAATCATTCCAAGGCAGTTCCCGGAAAGTTTGGGAAGATGCTGGGACTGGAGCATTTGGACAAGGTTATCAATATTGACCAATCCCCAATCGGACGGACTCCGCGCTCCAATCCGGCAACTTATACCGGCGTGTTCGGAGATATTCGTGAATTGTTTGCCGCCACACTTGACGCCAAGCTGCGCGGCTATAAGGCCGGGCGTTTCAGCTTCAATGTGAAAGGCGGTCGGTGTGAAGCCTGTGACGGGGATGGGATTATCAAAATTGAGATGCATTTTCTTCCCGATGTGTACGTTCCCTGCGAGGTCTGCAAAGGGAAACGATACAACCGGGAGACGCTGGATATTCAGTATAAAGGAAAAAATATTTACGAGGTACTGGAACTGACGGTGGAGGAAGGCATCACCTTTTTTGAAAATGTTCCGAAAATCAAACGAAAGCTGGAGATTTTAAAAGAGGTTGGGCTGTCTTATGTGAAACTGGGGCAACCCTCCACAACGTTGTCCGGCGGAGAGGCGCAGAGGGTAAAGCTTGCTACGGAGTTGTCAAAGAAACCGACAGGAAAAACCGTTTATATTCTGGATGAGCCTACCACCGGACTGCATATTGCGGATGTGCACAAGCTGATTGATGTGATTCAGCAGTTGGTTGACTCGGGAAATACCGTGATTGTGATTGAGCATAATCTGGACGTGATTAAAACGGCGGATTATATCATTGATTTAGGTCCGGAAGGCGGAGACAAGGGCGGACAGCTGATTGTTTCCGGAACACCGGAGCAGGTGGCAAAGTGTGAAAAATCATACACCGGACAATATTTGAAAAAGTATTTAAAATAATGTGTGTTGTAAGAGGAATGTGATGCGTTGCGGTGTCAGAGTGTTTGCAAACAGCAACGAAAAAGAGGATCGGCAAAGAATATTTGCCGATCCTCTCAGACTGTCGAAAAAGTCCGGAAAAGTCTGGGCTTTTTCTTCATTTTGTAATATAATGTTCTTGGGTGATGAGAATGTTGGAAAAGAACAGACAGCAAAGGATACAAATAGAAATGCTGTGCACAGAAGACTGTGTGCCGCAAGAACATTTGTTAAGAAAAATAGATGCGGCGATAGATTTTAATAAAATATACGATTTTGTAGAGAAATTGTATTGTGCGGACAACGGCAGATGAAGTATCGGTGAATATGGCATACCGTTGGTTTTTTGGATATGGATTAAATGAGACAACTCCACACTTTTCAACGGTAAGCTACAATTTTCGTCACCGATTCACAGCAGAAACGATTGATAAAATATTTAATTGGATATTGGACGAAATAGCTCAGGCAGGATATCTGAAACCCGAGGCTGTTTTCATTGACGGAACGCATATAAAAGCAAATGCAAATACAAAAAAGCAGATAAAAGAAGAAGTCCCTGTCGCCGCCAAAAGATACGCCGAAGAGCTTATGCAAGAGGTGAATTTCGATCGGGAAAATCATGGCAAGAAATCGTTTGACGATGATTCTACCCCGAAAAACGGAGGAAAAAAGAAAGATAATACCTCAAAGAAAAAACTCGCAAACCGTAAGAAAGAATCTAAAAAAAGAATGGTTACAAAAAGCAAAACCGACCCTGACAGCGGATTGTTCGTAAAGGGAGAGCATAAGAGAGTTTTTGCATATGAGGCACATACTGCCTGTGACACAAACGGCTTTGTCCTCGAAACGGTTGTAACAGCCGGAAATATCCATGACAGTGTAGCTTTTGATGATGTATATGATAATTTAATAAAAAAATATCCGGAAATAGAAACAATAGTCGCTGACAGTGCATACAAGACACCACATATTTGCAAGAAAGTATTGATGATAACAGAGTTTTGTCAACTGCGTATAAAAGACCAATGACCATGAAGGGTGGTCACGAATGGTGGAAGTATGTATATGATGAGTACTATGATTGCGTGATTTGTCCGGAGTATCAGGTATTGAAATATAGAACAACAAACCGTGATGGATATAGGGAATATAAAAGCAATCCCGAAATTTGCAAAAATTGTCCGACAAGAGAGATATGCACAAAATCAAAAGATTACGTAAAAGTTGTCAACCGGCACATTTGGAAAGATTACGAAGAGCTTGCAGAGGATGTCAGACACACTCCAAAGTATAAAGAATGATACAGAATGAGAAAAGAAAAAATAGAGAGAGTATTTGCAGACGCAAAAGAAAAACACGCCATGAGATACACTCCGTATACAGGTCTTGCACAGGTATCAAACTGGGTGAGGCTTAAGTTTGCAACAATGAATCTGAAAAAATTTGCAAAATGGAAGTGGAATAGCCGTAAAAACCATTTGCGTGCTTTCATATATTTTGTGAATTCAATGTTTTTTCAAAGAAATCCCTGCTTTGCATAGTGCAAAACAGGGATTTTCGACAGTCTGTACCACCAGCATTGCTGGTGGTTTTCGTGATACAAAAAAAGTTGTAGCATTGTTATTATGCCACAACTTTTTCATGAAATCAATATTTTGCACTGATTTTCCTGCTTTATATACAGCGAATGCCCCTTTCGGAAAAAGAGATTTTCTCAAACAGAATGGTTATTCTCTGCCTTTCGGACTGCCTGTCCCCCTGATTTCAAACAACGTCATTTGGCTTCGATTCAGAAAACGCAGAGGAATGCGTGTCATCCCAAGGCCGCTGTCAACATACAGCAAATTTTTTCCGATACGGTAAAATCCCTTCTTGTATTTGCTGTCTTTTTCACGCATCAGCCGGTCACTTACAAACGGCAGACCGATCTGTCCGCCGTGAGTATGCCCGGAGAGAATCAGATCCGCCTTTCCGTCCGGAACCTGCTCTGCCGCCATCGGCGTGTGAGACAGCAGAATGGTATATCTCCGTGAATCCGTTCCCTCCAGCGCGGCATTGATGTCATAGTATTTGGTGTTGAAGTCCTCAATGCCGCAAAAAGTAATCTCGGACACGGGGGGCCGCACGGTTTCGTTGCGGTTGGCAAGCACCCGGACGCCTTGCCGCTCCGCCTGTTTCTGCAACTTTTCCCAGACATGCCACGGCTCATGATTCCCGGGAACATAAAAAACCGGCTTTCCAAAAGAAAGCAACCCTTCAAAAAAGGCGGAAGAATACCCGAAAATATCCTCGTCTGCCATGGAGTCCACGACATCCCCGGTGCAGACAATAGCATCCGGGTTTGCTTTGACAACCAGCGCAAACAATCGGTTGTTCCCTTTGCCAAACCATTTGCTGTGCAAGTCTCCTAACTGCAGTACTCTGAAGCTTTCCCTCTCCTGCAGCTTGTCGGTTTCCAGCCTCTGCACAACCAACTTCGGAACATTCCCTTCTATATAGAGATCCGCGGCAACTGCCGCGAAAAACACAAGCAGCAATGCTATTATTTTTCCATACCGTTTCATTGCAATCCCTCCGCATTGTTTTCCTTTTTTGAAAATTTTTAAAAATACTATTGCAATTTGAAAAAGGATGTGCTATACTCACATTATCAGTAATGATTATCAATATCGTTTGAGGAGGATACTGAATGTCCGAGCAAAGACGATTCTCAAAACAGAGAAAATTGATCTATGACATGATTCTGGAGAATCCCATTCATCCTTCCGCCGATGTCATCTATTCCAAACTGCACGCCGAGCACCCCGAACTGAGTTTGGGAACGGTTTACCGGAATTTGAGCGTCTTATCCGAGATGGGGGCTATCAAAAAAATTGATTCCCGTATGAAGTCGGAGCATTACGACGGGCGCACAGATGACCACTATCATATGATATGTGAAAAATGCGGAAAAATGTTTGATGTTGAAACAGAATATCAGTCGGATCTGATTCAAAAAGCACAGAAAAAAACACCGCACCTTTTAAAAGAGCATAACATTGTCTTTTACGGTGTCTGTGAAAACTGCTGTAAGTAACTTTTTAAATATAAAAAACGGAGGTATTATTATGAATTTAAAAGGATCTAAAACAGAGGCAAATCTTTTGACGGCATTCGCCGGAGAATCCCAGGCAAGAAACAAATACAGCTATT
>CAKRUL010000006.1 GCA_934403665.1 uncultured Clostridia bacterium
ATCACTTGCAGAATCGTGTTTCCCGTCAGCATTGCAAAAAAGACAGGAACGGCAAACAGAACCGCACTGAACAGAAGCTGCAGACCAACAAACGCAAAAACGCTCTCCAGCGGCATCACCGAACAATAGCCGCCGAACGTGCTGTAACAAAGCAAAATGATGCCGTTTAGCAGAATCGGAACATACATCAAAACAATTCCGGAAACAAAATTTGTCACAAACAGGCTCAGCCGTGTCACCGGCAGACTATGAATGGCTGCCGCCTGCTTTCTCACATGCAGATACCGAAACAGCAGCATGGCAACCAATACCGGAACGAACACCAAAAGAGCGATGGTGAAAAGAGCAAAGGAATTCCGGAACAGCACCGAATGAAATACGGATGGCGAATCCGGGAAAACTATGTCCTCGCAATAGGAAACGCCAGATATCGAAAGCTGCATCGGCAGAACCAGAATCAAAATAATAAAATACAGAAGAGACCCCCACCAAAGCCGACGAAGATTATTCCGAAAGATGCTTTTGTTAAATAAAGATGTCTTTGATGTCATAGCCTATCCCTCCTAACTCATAGATAAATACTTCCTCCAAGGTAAGCTGAACCGAATCGGAAATCAACGGATTGTATTCGGCGATTTTGTCGCTGATTGCTTTGCGGTTTCCCTTAATGATCAATATGTTGACCGAACCGATTTTGCTGATATGCAAAATCTCCAGCTCTTTTTTCAGCTGTTCCACAGCACCGTCCTGCGAAAAAGCAACCTGGAATTTGTGGATGTCCCCTTTCAGATCGTCCAGTTCCTTTTCCAGAAGCATATGTCCCTTATAAAGAATTCCGACCGTGTCGCAGATATCCTCCAGCTCCCTCAGATTGTGGGAGGACACCAAAACTGCCATCTGGCGTTCCGCCACATCTTGCACCACCAGGTTCCAGACCTTTTTGCGCATCACCGGATCCAGACCGTCCACCGGTTCGTCCAGAACGAGCACATCCGGCATGGAACTGATGGCAAGCCAGAATGCAACCTGTTTCTTCATTCCCTTTGAAAGCTTGCTGACCATTTTTTTGTCATTGATGGCAAACACCTGTTTTAATTTCTCATACCGTTCCCAATTGAAATCCGTGTAAGTCTCGGCATAAAACTTCGCCATCTGCCGGATGGAAAAGGTGGCAAAGAAATAAAGGTCATCGGGAATATAGAGAAGCTTTTGTTTGACGGCGACATTCTCATAACAACTCTGCCCGTTGATCAGAACCTCTCCCCCATCGGGACGGTAAACGCCTGTGATATGGTTGATGATTGTGGTTTTCCCTGCACCGTTCGGTCCGATCAATCCATAAACCGAACCTTTTTTGACATGCAGGCAAAGGTCGTCAAGCGCTTTGAACTGTTCAAAGTATTTTGTGATATGATTGACCTGAATCAAAGATGATCCCTCCCCTTTAAAAATGTTTCTATTTGCCTGATGATCTTCTCTTCGCTTTCCCCAACAAAGAGCAATTCCCGGATAAGCTCCTGCATTTGCTGATACAGCGCCTCACACTTTTCACTTCGGTTCACAGCGCTGATTCGGGCAACAAAGTTTCCTTTCCCCTTGACCGAATAAATATAGCCTTCCGTTTCCAGATCCTTATACGCCTTTTGAATGGTGTTCGGATTCAGCGTCAGCTGCACAGATAGCTCCCGGACAGACGGCAGCTGGTCATTTTCTTGAAGCACGCCGTTTAAGATCATGTCTTTCATCTTATCCTTTACCTGTTCGTACAACGCTTTTTTCTCTGTATAATCCAACGCAAACAAGATCCCACTCCTTTCTTCATCTGTATTACGTTCAATAACACAGTTAATACAGTTATAATATAGCCTATTCGCTTCCGTTTGTCAACAAAAATTTCAGAAATTTTTCGGAATACGGTGCAGAAGCCTTGACAGAACCATCGGAGCATACTATCATAAGAACATCATATGTGTTTCACAGACAAGCTTTGTGAAATCCTGTGTGATATGCTTATCATAAGAAACAATGGGGAATTTACATGACAAACAATCATTATCTGACCGGTGTAAAAGACGGGCTTCCGATTGGTCTCGGATATCTGTCCGTTTCCTTTGCATTCGGAATCATTGCCTTTCAATGCGGCTTAAACGTGTTTCAGTCGGTTCTGATCTCGTTCACCAATCTGACCTCAGCCGGACAATTTGCAGGGGTCAATATTCTGGCGGTCGGCGGAAGCCTTTTAGAACTGGCATTTACCACATTTATTATCAATGTCCGATATATGCTGATGTCCTTCTCTCTTTCACAGAAAATAGAGGAAAATACCCCCTGGTATCAGCGCGCGATTCTGTCCTTTGGGATCACTGACGAAATCTTTGCCGTCGCATCCCAGCGAAAGATTGATTTCAACTTCTCCTATTTTATGGGACTGATGACCTTACCGATTCTCGGATGGTCTTTGGGGACTTTTCTGGGCGCTTACAGCGGCAATATTTTTCCACAGAGCATTCAGAACGCACTTGGAATTATGCTGTATGCCATGTTTATTGCCATCATTGTGACGCCGGCGAAAGCATCCAAGCCTATCACCATCGTGACATTGACGGCAGTTGCCATCAGCTGCCTTTTTTATTACACGCCCGGCTTAAAAGAACTGTCCGTCGGCTGGGTTGTGATTATTGCCGCTCTGGTCAGCTCCGGAATCGGTGCTGTTTGTTTCCCTCTGAAAGGAGGCGCGGAAGATGAGCAATGCTAAAGTTTATGCAGCTGTGGCAGTGATGGCTGTCACAACCTATCTGATTCGGATGTTGCCCATCACCCTTTTCAAAAAACGGATCACAAATATTTATATTCGCTCTTTTCTGAGTTATGTTCCTTTCACGGTGTTGGGCGCAATGACTTTTCCCGCAATCTTTTATGCAACCGGAAGCCTGCTCTCTGCCACAGGCGGAGTTGCTGCGGCTCTGCTGCTCGCCTGGAAAGGAAAAGGGCTTCTTACGGTTTCCCTTGCATCTGCGGCAACGGTGTTTCTGATAGAACAGCTTCTGCATTTTCTGCCGATGTAGCTGCCCGCAGAGGAGGTCTTTTGGCGGTTTGCGGCATACCGCTCTCATACAGATCAAAAAGGAGCTTTTGCAAAATAAAATCATTTTGCAAAAGCTCCTTTTTATGATACCTTCTTTTTTGTTTACTTTCTGTTCTTGATATAATAATCAATCACATCGGCCGCCTTCTCGACCGTCAAATTGCTGGAATTGACGCACAAATCATATTCATTGACGTCTCCCCAGGTTTTATCGGAATAATAGCTATAGTATGCAGAACGGCGCTTATCTGTCTTTTTGATTAAGCTTTTTGCCTGTTCCTTTGTCAGTTTCTCTGCCTCCATGACAGCTTTCAGCCGATCCTCATAGTTGGCATGGATAAACACATTGACACAGTTGTCGTAATCTTTTAAAATGTAATCGGCACATCTTCCCACAATCACGCAGGATTTTTCCTGTGCCAGCTTCCGAATGGTTTCGATGGTGAAGATGAAAAGCTTGTCATTGGTGATGCAGTCATTATAACCCAAAAAGCCGTTAAGAGAAACGTGATTTCCCATGACCGCAGAGTATAAAAAGCTGTTGGAGGGCTGCTCATCCGCATTTTCAAACAGTTCTTCATCAATGCCGCTCTCCTTTGCAGCCAGACGCAGAAGCTCCCGATCATAGAATTCAATGCCCAGCTTATCCGCCAAGGCCTTTCCAATCACTCTTCCGCCGCTTCCGAATTGTCTTGCGATAGTAACAACCAAATTGCTCATACAATCACCTCTTGTATTTTTTGAATCCGGCTTTCCGCAAACCGGATCGCATGAATTTCCTGTTGTTTTCATTATAACAAGAACCAACCGCTTTTGCAAGGCAAAAACCGTCATAAAAATGCCGGAACCGGAAAAAATTTTTCAAGCCTTTTGGATGGTTTTCGTGAAACTTTTTGGAACATTTTACGTCTATAGCTATATATGATTTCAAATGATTGAGGAGGCCATCGCCTATGAAACGAAAAATAATTGCTCTGCTTCTTGCTGTTGCCCTGTTCGGCAGCGTTGCCGCAGGATGTTCCAAAAAGGAGGAACCCGTCTCTGCAACGAATTCCTCCGAGACGATAACTCCCGAAGCAACAGAAATTCCACAGGAAACTTCCGCCCCTGCTCCGGAATCCACCCCGGCACAAAACAAAGACAGCTCTATCGAAAGTCACGGCTCCGCGCCCTCAAAGGAACCGGGCAAAACCCCGTCAAAGAGTCCTTCCGGAAATCATTCTGCCACTGAAAAGCCAACCGATGGAGACAAAAAAGAGCAACCGGCTGCACAGCCTCCTGCTCAGACAGCCGCTCCGTCCATCGCTCTTTCGGATTTAATGGGCAAAATGATTGGAGCGCTTCCGGCAGATTCCTATTCCCTGTCTCAGATTCCGGATGACTTTATCGGAAATGTATATCAAATTGACAAATCATACTATGAGGATGTTCTTGTCTACGGCTCTATGATGGGCGTTCACGCGAACGAAATCATTCTGATCAAGGCAAAAAATGCCGCCGGTGTCAGCGAGGCAAAGAAAACGCTGCAAAACCGGAAAAGCAAGCTGCTGGAACAGTGGAAATCCTATCTTCCGGAACAATATGAATTGGTCAAGCAATCGGTCATCACTTCCGAGGGCTTCTATGTTGCCTTTGTCTGTGCAGACAGTCAGAAGAAAGCGGTCAATGCTTTCCATGCCGCATTCAAATAGAAGGATGTATTTGTTTCCCCGCTTCGGGGAAACCGTTTATTCCATGCGATGAAAGGGGACGTCATGGTTTTTTCCAGTGTGCTTTTTTTGTTTTATTTTCTTCCTGCAGCGCTGGCGCTGTATTTTATCACGCCAAAACGGTTTCGGAATGTGACTCTCTTTTTGGTCAGCCTTGTCTTTTACGCATGGGGCGAACCAATCTATGTCCTGATTATGCTGTTTTCCACCGTATTTGATTTCGTCAACGGCTTTCTGATCGACCGTTACCGAAATCGCCGCGTTTTGCCGAAACTGATTCTGATTCTTGCCATTGCAGGAAACTTGGCGATCCTCGGATTCTTTAAATATGCCGATTTCATAATCGGGAATCTGAACAGCCTGCTGAATCTTTCGATTCCGCTTTTATCCCTGCCTCTCCCCATCGGAATATCCTTTTATACCTTTCAGACCATGTCATATTCCATCGATGTTTACCGCGGAGAGGCTCCTGTTCAGAAAAATATTTTTGCCTTCGGGGCATATGTCACGCTTTTTCCCCAGCTGATTGCAGGCCCGATCGTTCGCTATAACACCATCGCAGAACAATTGACACACCGAGAGGAAAGCTATGATAAATTTGCCTCCGGCATCTCCCGTTTTGTCGTTGGTCTGGGGAAAAAAGTTTTGCTCGCCAACAACATCGGCTTTCTTTGGGACAGCATAAAAGTCCTTCCCTCCGGGGAGCTTTCCGTTATGACTGCATGGCTTGGAATGTTCGCTATGGCACTGCAGCTTTACTTTGATTTCTCCGGTTATTCTGACATGGCAATCGGCCTTGGCAGAATGCTTGGCTTTGAATTCATGGAAAACTTTCGATATCCCTATCTTGCCAAAAGCATATCCGAGTTTTGGCGCCGATGGCATATCAGCCTCGGCACTTGGTTTAAAGAATATGTCTATATTCCGCTGGGCGGAAATCGGGCGAAACTTCCGCGCGTTTTTTTCAATCTGTTTGTCGTCTGGTTTCTGACCGGCCTCTGGCATGGCGCCAACTGGAACTTTGTGCTTTGGGGTCTTTACTTTTTTGTGTTTATCGCTTTGGAAAAAGCCTTTCTCGGAAAACTGCTGAAAAAAATACCTGCATTTTTTCAACACTTTTATGCCTTATTGGTGGTTATCACCGGAATGACCTTTTATGCCATAGAGTCTATGCCCGATTTAATCGCCTACTTGAAAACGCTGTATGGCTTCGGTTCGGGAGGCTTTGCGGATTCTGCATTTCTCTATCAGCTTTCCTCCTTTTTCCCCGTGCTGACAATCATGATCATCGGATGTCTGCCGCAGCCGGCACAATGGATGTGCAGGTTTGCCGTCGGGAAGAGAAAGGTGCTGATTCCCATTCTTGCGATGCTCGTGTTCTTTCTCTGCACCGCTTATTTGGTGGATTCCACCTATAACCCGTTTTTATATTTCAGATTTTAGGAGGTGATGTTGTGAAACAAGGAAACAAGTGGTATTGTATTTTCTTCTGCGCCGTTTTGCTCGCCTTTTGCATCGCGAATATTGCCACTCCGCAAAAGGCTTTTTCAGACAACGAAAACCGTTCTTTGATGCAATTTCCCGTACCTTCCGCGGAAAGTATCCTCTCCGGAGACTTTATGTCAGACTTTGAAAGCTATTCCACCGATCAGTTTATCGGCCGCGACTTCTTTATCCGGGTCAAGGCGCTTTCAGAACGTGCCTCGGGAAAAAAGGAAAACAACGGAGTCTACTTTGCAAAGAATGATTTTCTGATTCAAAAACCGCCGGCTTTGGATCGGCGCATTTTAAACACAAACATAACGGCACTTCAAAAGCTGAAATCCCTCGGTACCTTTGACATCAAGACCGTCCTGGTTCCAACCGCCTACGAAATCGAAAAGGAAGAACTTCCGGCATATGCCTATCAGCCGGTTCAGCGAGAGATTGTCGCTTTGACCTCCTCGCTTCTGAATCCGAGCGGCATCAATCTCATTGACCCGTATCCCGTGCTGAGGGAACACCGGCAGGAACATCTCT
Organism: uncultured Clostridia bacterium; assembly: GCA_934403665.1. The sequence continues at coordinate 6,814 of CAKRUL010000006.1, forward strand.
ATTACCGCACCGACCATCATCAGACAGCCTATGGAGGCTATTATACGTATCAGGTGATTGCCCAGGCATTGGGGATCACGCCTTATGCAATGGATGCTTTCACCGTTCGGGAAATGTCGCATGATTTCTATGGCACAACTTGGTCGGAAGCAACCTTGCCTTATATTCCTCCGGACACGATTGATCTGTTTGAACCCCGTTTCGACATCCGTTTCACAACGGAATTTGTCGGAGAAAACAAAAAAATAGATGGGCTCTATGATATGGAGGCACTCCGCCAAAAAGACAAATATGTGATGTATCTGGGCGGAAACCATCCGATTACCAAAGTCACCAGCTCTCTGCAAAACGGAAAAAAACTGGCGGTTTTCAAGGACTCCTATGCGCACAACATCGTCCCCTTTCTTGCAAATCATTATCAGGAGATTTATATGATTGATCCGCGCTATTATAATCTGGATCCCGTCGCCTATCTGCAAGAAAACAAGATCACCGATGTTTTGGTGCTTTACAGTGCCTCCAATTTTGCTTCAGACACCAATCTGTTTAAAATCAGCGCCTATCTGAAATAGAAAGACGGCACGAAAGGAAAATGAAAAGAAGATGCAAAAAGTTGTTTCGGCATCTTCTTTTTGTTTGCAATTTTTCTATCCTTATTCGGATATTTTGTGGTAGAATAGGCTTATGGAACAGTGTGTATTTTTTACAAGCTTCAGAAAGGAGAAAAATGATATGCTGAATGCATTGTCTGTCGGTTTCGGCGGTTGCATCGGAGCGATGCTCCGCTACCTGCTTGGAACCTCCCTTTTTCAGAACAGCCATTTTCCCTATGCGACCCTGCTGGTGAATGTGATTGGGGCGTTTCTCATGGGGATTCCGACGCAGCTATTTGCGGAAACGATTTTGATTTCCCCTCGTGCCAAGCTGTTTTTAACCACAGGGCTGCTCGGCGGCTTCACCACGTTTTCCACCTTCTCGCTGGAAACCGTCAACCTGATGGAAGCCGGGAAACCAATCGCCGCATTTCTCTATGCCGGGTTCAGCTTGGCATTGTGCCTTGCCGGCACGTTTCTCGGAAAACTTCTTGTTGCCGCTTTGATAAAAGGCTAACGGTTTTTGCGCTTTACAGAGAATGCCGCTAATATTCCCCTCTCTTCTCTCATAACTATAAAGGGTATTATCATTTTAACGTGAGAGGGAGCCGGCGGAGGTATGCAGTTTCCCTCTTCCATGTTTCGCACGGAGGGACTCGGGAAATGATCAGCAAAAAAGCGGTTTTTTACAGCGCAATGGTATTGACTCTTTCCAATACATTGCTTCAGATCCTTGGATTCGTTTATCGTATTATTATCAGCCGGATGGCAGGCGCAGAAGGAATGGGTGTTTATCAGCTCATTTTCCCTTATTATAATATCATTATGGGAATTTCGGTGTCGGGACTCACCACCGCAATCAGCCGGCTCTCCGCAGAAAAACATGTCCTTTTGGGAAACAACGGGGTGCGGCGGCTGGTTTTTCTGTCTGTTAAGGTGTTTCTGGCTCTCTATCTATGCCTTTTCGTTTTCAGCTATACCTGTGCCGACTGGATCGCCGGAACACTTTTGGGCGATATCCGAACCAAATGGGGCATTTTGCTCCTTCTGCCCTGTCTCCTTTTCACGGGCTTTGAAAACATCTTCAAGGCCGCCTTTTACGGAACAAACCGTGTTATCCCGCCCTCTGTCTCCGAGCTCACGGAGCAAACCGTGCGGATTCTCGCAGTCGCACTTTTCCTTTACGCAGTTCCCGTTCGGGATCCTGCCGTCACCACCGCTCTCATTGTTGCCGGAATGATTGTGAGTGAGCTGTTCAGCAACGGAATTCTCTCCTTCTTCTTCCGAAAATACTTTCAAAAACAGGCTGCTCCCCCAAAAAATGACCGTCTGCTCCGCGATATTTTTGCCATCGCAGTCCCCTTATCGACGGGCGGTCTTATCATCAATGTGCTTTCCTCCGTTAATAAGATTATCATCCCGCAAAGATTAATGTTCTTCGGTCTCGGTCAGAAGGAGGCTTTGGAGGCTTTCGGGATTCTGTTTGGCATGACACTGCCGCTTTTAATGATGCCCACTGTTTTTATCGCCTCTCTGTCCACCGCCATCATGCCCCGCATTTCCAAAAGTATTGCGCTCGGAAACCACAAGGATGTACAGCGAAAAATCACAAAAACCATCCACGCGACCAGTCTTCTTATGATGCCTGTGGTTGCCATCCTGATTCCTCTTGGAGACACTCTTTGTGAATTGCTTTATCGTCAGCCCCTTGCGGCACAGCACATTCTTCCGCTGGGGATCGCCGTCATTTTTATGTTCTATGAAATGATTTCCGTATCCATTTTAAACGGCGCAGGATTCCAGCGTATCAGCACCTTTCACATGGTGCTCGGCTCTGTCACGGAGCTGATTCTGACTTATGCGCTGGCCGGCAAATACGGGATGAGCGGATATATTGCCGCCTTTCTTGCCAGCACCGCTCTTACTGTTTTTCTCAATATGCGGATTCTCGTAAAAAAAGTTTCTGTGCAAGTGGAATTCCGGCTCTGGTTTTTGCATCCGCTTCTCTCCTCCCTTGTGACAGGACTGTTTGTTCGTGCGGCACACGAGACCATTCTGCGGCAGTATGGAGATCCCTATATTGCTCTGACGGTTTCCCTCCTGTTCGGCTTTGTGCTTTATGCCGTCATTCTGAAATTGCAGGGAATCCATATTCTGCGCTATCTTCGCACCCTGGTGCCTGCAAAGGAGAGAAATCACAGTGTTCTGTATTCCTTTGGCAAGAGATGATTTTTCTGCACCATATCAAAGCCTGAAACTCTCAAAGGAAAGTGCTTTTCGTCTGCCGAAATTGCGTCTTTTTCAAAGGAGTGATTCCGGCAAACAAAAACATTTTGTGAATTTAATATTTACCACTTGAATTTTTATAAAAAAAGGTGTACAATTTATTTTGAAAGTGATTGATAAATATTTAACAATTTCAAAATCACGAAAAATTTACGCTGGGAGGAATTCATTATGGCAAGATTCACATTACCGAGAGATTTGTATTTCGGAGCAGGCTCCATTGAAGAGCTGTCCAATCTGAAAGGCAAGAAAAAAGCAATCATTGTAACTGGCGGTTCCAGCATGCAAAAGTTTGGCTTTCTCAAAAAAGTGGAAGACATTCTGAAAAAAACAGGTTTGGAAGTAAAACTGTTTGAGGGTGTCGAGCCGGATCCTTCTGTGGAAACCGTTTATCGCGGCGCAAAAGAAATGCAGGAATTTGAACCGGACGTTATCGTATCCATTGGCGGAGGTTCTCCGATTGATGCTGCAAAAGCAATGTGGGTATTTTATGAGCATCCGGAGCTGACCTTTGATGACATCAAAGATCCCTTCAGCATTCCGGAACTGCGCAAAAAAGCAATTTTTGTTGCAATTCCCTCCACTTCCGGTACTGCAACCGAAGTAACGGCTTTCTCTGTTATTACTGATTACAGCTCTTTGGTCAAATATCCTTTGGCTGATTTCAATATCACTCCGGATATCGCGATTCTGGATCCGGACATTGCATCCACCATGCCGCCCAAGCTTGTCGCGCACACCGGTATGGACGCAATGACCCATGCAATTGAAGCATACACCGCAAGTCTGGCAAGTCCTTTTTCCGATCCGCTCGCACTGAAGGCAATTTCTATGATTGATGATTCCATCGTGGATTCCTATAATGGCGACAAGGATGCAAAAAGTGCAATGCACACGGCACAGTGTTTGGCCGGTATGGCATTCTCCAATGCTCTGCTTGGAATTGTTCATAGTCTGGCACATAAAACGGGTGCTCAGTTTGATTTGCCGCATGGTCTTTGCAACGCAATCATGCTTCCCTATGTTATCGCATACAACTCCAAAGTGTGCATGAAGAAATATGCTGAAATTGCAAGATTCATCGGTCTGCCCGGTGCGACTGACAAACAGCTGACCAACTCTCTGATTGAGGAAATCAACCGTTTGAACCGTACCCTGAACATTGCGCCTACCTTCAAGGAAAACGGCGTGGAAGAATCTTACTTAAAAGAACACATCGATTTCATTGCGGAAAACGCACAGAAAGACCCCTGTACCGGTTCCAACCCCAGAGAAGCCTCTGTGGAAGATCTGAAAAAGATTTTGGAATGCTCTTACTACGGTACACCGGTTAATTTCTAACCAATGTAAAAACAAAACAGCCGGAAGAACGGTAAACCCGTCCTCCCGGCTGTTTTTTTATATCCTGTCAAAAAATATTCTGCCCTTGTACGCGTCTTTCAAAACGAATTCGCATCCTGTTACAATTGGTCAGAACAAAACATCCACCGCTTCTCCTTCATTGATTTCATACTGGGCAATCAGGCTGTTCAAGTTGGCCGTTACCATAACCATAAGATTCAAAAGCGTTTGCAGTTCTTTGAGTGATCTTCCTTTTGCAATGCTAAAGGTAACGATCGTCGCCAAAGCCAGTAATTCATCCGGCGACATTTCACTGTCCAGCATGTTATCACTTCCCACTCCTGGTCGAACCTCTTTTTCGGAGCTTTTTGTTCAGATAATCCTATTTTATGACTCCGGCTTCCGCATTATAACAAGAACCCATGAAAATCAGCTGTTTTTCATGTCCTTATTTTCTTTCCGTTCGTGTGAGCGCGTTTATCTGTCCATCTCGCTCTGAATTCCTTCTGCGTTGTGTGCCTTGATGATTCCCTCAATTTCATTGATACTGCTTGCGCACATATCTCCGTTTACCGTGTTTTTCACAGCCGCCATGGCATTCCCTATCTGAACGGCATGCTGAATGGTGGAATGCTGGATAATCCCATACAGCATCCCTGCAACATAAGCATCTCCGCTTCCGATTCGATCCACAACCTCTATATTCTCATAGGGCTTTTCCTGATAGAACTGCCCGTCATAATATACTTTTGATGAAAAATTATGTCTGGTAGGACTTTTGACAACACGCTGCGTCGTGGCGACCAGTTTACAGCCAAATTCATCGCAATAGCTTTTCATAATCTCTTCCAGCGTTCCGGTTTTCCGGAACATTCTGCGGGAGGTTTCCTCCGAAACAAACAGAATATCCACATAAGGAAGCACCGATTCAATGGTTTTCTTTGCCTCCTCCTCGCTCCATAAAGATGCCCTGTAGTTTACGTCAAAGGAAATGGCAACGCCCCTGTCGTGAAAATTTTTAATCAATGCAATCGCCGTTTCACGAAGCTTTTCGTTCAGTGCCAGAGAAATGCTGCTGATATGAAAAACGCTCGCCTTATCATAAATATCCGGATCAATTTCCTCCAGCGAAAGGGTTGTCATGGAAGAAGCCGCCCGGTCATATATCACCGATGATTTCCGGGGATATGCGCCACTCTCGTAATAATAAATGCCAAGCCGTTTTTCGTCCGATGTATCATAGACTACATAGTCATCACTGACATTCCCGTAACGGATTTTATTGCGGATAAAATGCCCGATTTTACTTTCCGGCAGTTTTGTGATAATGGCAGATCGCACGCCAAGAACAGCCGCTCCGGACACCACGTTTAACTCAGAGCCTCCTGCGTTTTTTTCAAACACTTCACTTTGCGAAATTTTCTCCTTATTCTGCGGAGATAAGCGCAGCATCACCTCGCCAAACCCCACCAAATCAAATTCTTTGCCTTTCTGAATAAAGTCCATGCTCTTACTCCTCACTTCTAAAACAATGTTTCTCGGCAATCCCCTCTTGCCAAGTTAAGTATAAAGCTTTCTCGCCCGAATGTCAATGCACTCTGTTGTATGAAGGAAAAGAAGTTTCATTGAGAAGCCCTGAAAAGATTTCCCGATCGAAAGGAAACGCAAACAGAAGGATGAAAATGGGATGCAACCGTCATTTTCTGCATCCCATTTTTTGCATTCTTTAATTTTCCGCTTTTTCAAAACGCCGGTTTACCATCTCCCAGTTCACCACGTGAAACCAGTTATCAATATAATCCGCACGGCGGTTCTGATATTTTAAGTAATAAGCATGCTCCCATACATCCAGATTGAGAAGCGGAATCAAGCACTTTGGAATCGTTGTATCCTGATTAGGTGTTGTCAGAATCATCAGGCATCCGTTTTGCGGATTTTTTGCCAGCCATGCCCAGCCGGATCCGAAAACAGAAAGAGCCGCCTCTTTCATTTTATCCTGAAAAGCTTTCTGTGACCCGAACTGTTTTTCTATTTCTGAAAGGATTCTGCCTTCCGGCTTCTCTTGAGAATGGGGCGCCATCCCGTCAAAGAAAAAATTGTGGTTGTATACGCCGCCGCCATTGTTGCGGACGGCAGTCCGAATCTCCCGGGGAAGATACGGAATGTTATATAATAAACGCTCCAGCGGGAACCGGTACAAAACCGGGCATTGATCCAGAGCCTGATTCAAATTGTCTACATATGCCCCCAAATGCTTGTCGTGATGAATCCGCATAGTGCGCTCGTCAATAAAGGGCTCCAAAGCATCATAAACATAGGGAAGCGGACGCAGGGTATATTTTTTTTGCTGCTCCAAACAGCTCACCTCCTGCTTTCATTGTATTCCTTCTTTGCTTTTTTGTGCCGAAGCACTTGACAATTGAGCATATGCACATTATACTGGTTATAGTGTGCATATGCCCGTTTCTGTTTGCCGGGCTATGCTCCCAAAGAACAGAAATGCGCAGGAGGCGGAACATGCCGAGAAACATCAAATGCCGTCGGGTATGCAAAGAACCGGAAAACCGAATATTTTCCCCCGAAAACGGCTGTGCCGACTATATTACGATCAGCGTGGAAGAACTGGAGGCCATCCGTCTTTGTGACTTGGAAAGCCTTGAACAGGATTCTGCCGCCGAGCGGATGGGCATATCGCGCGGCACCTTCCAGCGAATTCTCTATGCGGCGAGAAAAAAATCTGCCGCCGCCCTCTGCGACGGAAAAGGAATTCGGATAGAAGGCGGTAATTATGAAATTGCTCAGCATTTCTGCGAATGCCCAAAACAATGCAAAAAATGTACGTTTAAAGGAGAATACCATCATGAGTGAAAATTGTTCCCACAACTGCGGAAGCTGCGGCGCGGATTGCAGCTCCCGTCAGACCAATCCGGCCGATTTTATTGAGCCGTTAAACAGTATGAGCAGTGTAAAAAAAGTCATTGGCGTCGTCAGCGGAAAAGGCGGCGTCGGCAAATCCATGGTCACAGCTTCCCTCGCCGTTCTGATGAACCGAAAAGGGTATCACAGTGCTGTTCTTGACGCGGATATCACCGGTCCTTCCATTCCGAAAGTGTTCGGCATGACAGAGAAGGCGGAAGCACATGATTTTGGTTTGCTTCCGGTAAAATCTGAAAAAGGCATTGACGTCATGTCCATTAATCTTCTTCTGGAGAACGACAGTGCCCCTGTCGTCTGGAGAGGTCCGGTCATTGCCGGAACCGTCAAGCAGTTCTGGGGCGACACCGTGTGGGAAGATGTGGACTTTATGTTCGTGGATATGCCCCCCGGAACCGGGGATGTTCCGCTTACGGTATTTCAGTCTATTCCGCTTGACGGAATCATTATCGTCACCTCTCCGCAGGAGTTGGTTTCCATGATTGTTGCCAAGGCAGCCAATATGGCAAAGCTGATGAATATTCCCATCCTGGGAATCATCGAAAATTACAGTTATTTGAAATGTCCGGACTGCGGCAAAAAAATCAGTGTGTTCGGCGAAAGTCACATTGACGAGATTGCCGAAGAATTTGAGATGGAGGTTCTTGCCAAGCTTCCGATCGACCCTGCAGTCGCTCAGCTTTGCGATGCCGGACGAATAGAGGAGACAGACGGCAGCCTGTTGGAAAACACTGCGGATAAAATAGAAGCCTTACTCGCAAAGGAAGAACAAAAAAGTGTGAAAACGGTGCGAAGAATCGCTGTCACGGCAGAAGGTTCTGAAATCTTTCAGCATTTCGGAAAGTGCCAATCCTTTGCTCTGTTTGATGTGAAAGGAGACGAAATTCTCTCAAAGGATCAGCTGAATGCTGAGGAAAACGGACATTCCGCATTGGCCGGGATGCTGC
>CAKRUL010000007.1 GCA_934403665.1 uncultured Clostridia bacterium
GTATGAATCTCATTGGAGACCAGCAATCCGCGGTTTTCCATTCCGGAGGCAATCTGGGTCGTTTTTCCTCCGGGAGCGGCGCACAAATCCAAAACACGCTCGTCCGGTTTCGGGTCAAGATACCCGGCAACCGCCATGGCGCTGGGTTCCTGAATATAATAAAGCCCTGCCTCAAAATACGGATGTTTTCCGGGACGCTCGACCCCCGGATAATAATAACCGTTTTCCTCCCAAGGAATTTGGGTCAGAGAAAAAGGGGAAAGTGCCGCAAACGCATTGCGATCTGTTTTCAGGGAATTGACGCGGAGTCCTTGCAGGCGCACCTGTTCATAGCTTTGTATAAATGCTTCATATTCTTCCTGCAACTGTTTTTTCATCCGCTGCCGGAACAACTGGGGAAGGTTCATCGGCTCACCTCGCTGAAAAGAAATTCTCTGTTTTCTTTTTATTATACTATACAAAAATCCACTTCGCAACCGCTTTAAAAACCATATGGTGTTCGTCTTTAAAATTAAGATTGCTTTTTCTTCTTTGCATTGCTATAATAAAATTGTGTAAAAATGAGAAGCATTAAAGCGTTGATAATGCTTGGAACGGAGGCAGAAATATGAGCTATATCATGGAAGATAAAATGTTCTTCTATAAAGCCAAGGAAGTGTTCCCGCCGGAGATTCCCTTTAAGATTTACCGCATCACCCGTAACATGGAACAACCTCAGCATTATCATGACTATATTCAGATGTGGTATGTAAAACACGGAGAATGTATTCACTATTTCAACGATGTGCCCCATCGGCTTACAAAGGGAAACATCTTTATCCTGCCCCCCAATGTGTCGCACAGTATGATTACATCTGATATGAACAACACCGAATTGATTGGGCTGGAATTTATGGAAAGCTTTATCAATGAGGATATCTACAACAGAAGTGATAACCATCTGTTTGACTTTGCCTATATTGAGCCTTTTATCGTCTCTCTTGACAAAATCAAGCCCACCTTTCATTTGAACGGCAGTGCAGCGAAAACCATTGAAGAGCTTTTGGAAGAAACGCTGGCAGAGTACAAAGCACGTGAAAAATATTATGAGCTTTTTATCAAAGCAAACCTTTTGAAGATTCTTGCAATCGTCACCAGAGAGTATGACAAGGGAATTGACAAAGAAAAACAGAATATTATTGATAAATATAAACAGGCAATGACAGATGCGCTGAACTATATGCGCTCGAATTATCAGAATAAAATTTATTTGGAGGAAGTCTGCCGCATTGCGATGATGTCCCCCACATATTTCTCTTACGTGTTCAAGCAGATCACCGGCAGGACATTTACAGAATATCTGAACTATCTGCGGATTCTGAAGGCAAAGGAGCTTCTTTCCACTTCAAACAGAACCGTCAGCGGAATCTCCTACGAAGTTGGATTTAACGATCCGGCATACTTTGACAGGGTATTTAAAAAAGAGGTTGGCATATCCCCCGGAAAGTATCGGAAATCCTTATAGAGTCGGGAGAGAAATAATCTTTTTTGAGCGGTCGTTTCTTGGCATGAAAAAGGTTTTCTGACAAATTGTTTTCCAACAATCTTGGACTTTCGTAGAAAATTTTGCAAATTGAGAGTTGAAAAATTTTACGCTTCATTATATAATAAAATTGAAAATTTATTCTATCACACAGTCGCAGCAATTTTTATGCGGCAGTGCACCCATGGTTCCGGCGGAACTCTTGTCCGCCTTGCGTTCTGTCGTATGTTGTTGCAGGCAATGAAACGAAAGAAAAACAAAAATCAGATTGCTTTCACTGTGGCGATAGGAAAGGGGAGGAATTCTATGGCTAAAATATCCGTTTTAATTATAGATGACGATCCGCATATCCGTCTTTCAATCGAGCGCGCCGTACAGCTGGATCCTCTGTTAACAATGGCAGGTTCGGCAAGCAACGGAGTGGACGGTTTGCGGATTGCGCAGGATAAGAAGCCGGACATTATTCTTTTGGACATGGTGATGCCGGAAAAAGATGGTTTTACCGTACTGAAAGATTTCCAACAGCTCAATATGGGAAATCACGTTACCAAAATTGTGATTATCTCGTCTTTGGCAGATACCTATGAAATTCAAAAAACCAGAAACATGGGAGCTTTTCATTTTGTAGCAAAACCATTTGATCTCCAATCTCTGATGGAAATCATCAAAGACATTTACTATTACAAAGAAGCACCTCTTCCCGATCCGTCGATTTTTTCCAAGCCGGCTGTGGTGGAAGAATATGTTGCCGATCTTTTGGACGAGCTTCGCATTTCTTCCAGCGTCAAGGGCTATAAGTTTATTCAGCTTATCCTGACGGATATGGTGAAGGCGCCTAACCGCATATGCTCGCTTTCCAAGGATCTTTATGCACATGTCACCGAAGTGTACGGAGATAGTCCCGCAAGCATTGAGCGAAATCTCCGCACGGCAATTAAAAGAGCATGGAAACTCAATCGCTTTAACCGAAGCAAGCTGTTTGCTGCTTATACAGAGAAGCCTCCGACAAACAGTCAGTTTTTGTCCATTGCATGCACGCATCTTTCCTTAAGCGTGTATGCTTAAAAAATTGAATTGCCGACGGCTCTCAATCTCTAATTAAACAATTGCACGCCATTTTTCAGAAATAGCTTGCAGACGTTTTTTTTCAGCAGATAATTCTCGGGCTTGGAAAGTTCGGGATCCTCGGAAAGAATTTTTTTTGCCGTCCGGGAGGCCAATTCCAGCACCTTCAAATCGCCAATCAAGTTGGCGATTTTTAAATCCACAAAACCGGATTGCTCGGTGCCGAAAAAATCTCCCGGACCGCGCTGTCTTAAATCCTGTTCACTGATTTTGAACCCGTCATTGGTCTGGCACAAAACTTTCAGCCGCTCTTTTGTATTCTTTGCGGTTGCGGAAGAAACCAGAATGCAGTAAGATTGTTTTGTCCCCCTGCCGACTCTGCCGCGCAGCTGATGAAGCTGCGCCAGCCCGAATCTTTCTGCGTTTTCCACAATCATCAGGGTGGCATTCGGTACATTGACCCCCACCTCGATTACGGTTGTAGATACCAATACATCAATTTCATGCTTTTTAAACCGCAGCATGATTTCATCCTTGTCCTTTGCTTTCATCTTCCCGTGAAGCAGTTCAATGCGAAAATTCTGAAATTTTTCTTTCAGCTGACGGGTATAGTCCGTCACATTTTTCAGCGACTCTGCCGCAGTGTCCGACTCCTCCACCAAAGGGCAGACAATATATGCCTGACTGCCGCTTTCCAATTCCCGCGACAAAAACGAATTCATTCTTTCACGGTTCTTCTCACTGATGCAGTAAGTTTCCACCTTCTGACGATTGGGGGGAAGTTCATCAATCACGGACACATCCAAATCACTGTACAGGATTAAAGCCAGCGTTCTGGGGATCGGAGTCGCCGTCATCACTAAGGTGTGCGGATGTTCTCCCTTTCTGTAGAGCGAATTCCTCTGTTTGACTCCGAACCGGTGCTGCTCATCGGTAATGCACAAAGCAAACTTTGCAAACTGCACATCCTTTTCCAAAATAGCATGTGTTCCGAACAACACCTGAATTTCATTGTTCTGCAATCTTTTCAATAACTCCTGTTTTCTTTTCTTTGGGGTACTCCCGGTCAGAATATCACTGACAAACCCGAATGCCTCAAAATAGCCTTTCAACCCTTCATAGTGCTGCACCGCAAGAATCTCCGTCGGCGCCATCAGGGCGGATTGATAACCGTTATTCGCCGCAATCAGCATAATGGCACATGCCACAATGGTTTTTCCGGAACCCACGTCGCCTTGAATCAGCCGGTTCAGCTGTTTTCCGTCCCGGAAATCCGCACAAATTTCCCGAATCACTCTTTTCTGCGCATTGGTCAACTCAAAGGGAAGCATTTCATTGAGCTGCTCCACAATCTTAAAATTCGTCAGACGTATCCCCTGATTCGTCTGATTGAGCCGATTCATGGAAAGCTGACCCAGCTGCAAAAAAAGCAGTTCCTCAAATACAAGTCTTTGCTTTGCCGCATTCAGCGCTTCAAAGCTGCGCGGAAAATGAATGTTATGATAAGCAAACACCCGGTCGCACAAATGCAGTCCCTCTTTTAAATAGGTCGGCAAGGTTTCTTCCAGATCCTCGTCCACCGTTCCCACAATTCCTGCCATAATGTTGGTGAACACTTTCTGCGATAAGCCTTTTGTCAAAGAGTAAAGAGGGATAATATGTCCCATATGCCGATTGCTGTTTTCCGGCTCAAAGACCGGGCTCGACATGGACAGGATGCGATTGCTTTGTTTGACTTTTCCGTAAAACAGATAGGTTTCTCCTTTTTTTAAGCTTTTCATTACAAATTTCTGATTAAAAAAGGTTATCTGCATCATGCCGGAATCATCAAAAACCATCACTTTGATCACGCAAAGATTTTTGCGGATGCGAGCAAAAGTAGGATCCTCCGCCACTGTACCCTTAATCAAAGCAACCTCATCCTGTCCAAGCGACGCAATGTCCCGCAATTGAGAACGATCCTCATATCCTCTGGGATAATAGCATATCAAATCCTCTATCGTTTCAATCTTCAATTTTTTCAAAAGCGCCAGTCTGCTTTGACTGACACCAAGAACCCTCTCAATCGGAAGTTCCAGCATTTGCTCACCTCATTAAGTCCAGAAATTCCCCGATGTCTTTTTGATAGTCAAATTCACACATCGCAATCACATATTTTGCCATTTCGGTAATATAATACTTGGCAAGCGTTCCGGAAAGGAAGGCATCGCTCTCCATTTCGCTGTCCACATGCGCACCGCCGAGCTTATTGGCAACCGACCGGATACATTTCTTGACCGTAATCGGACGTGAATTGCGCGGATAGGCAATCACCGTGTTCAAAAAAGTTTCCAGATCCACCTGCTCCAGTTCATTGAAAAACAAATCCTTCGGAAGCAAAACATGATCCTTATATTTGACATTCGCCTTATCAAACCGCGGATTTTTATACACCTTCGGAAGAAGCGAGTTTTCGCCGTCGCACAACAGCAGACGCAGGTTAATCGCCATGACATTCAAGAACTCTTTGCGCCCTTTTTCTTCAAAAAGAAAGGTCGCAATCTCTAAAACGCGGAGAACATCCCGGCATTTTTCTTTGAGTTCCTCTTCACTCATCTGAAGAATAATATTGGCTCTGAACTGAGTGCATCCGCATTCTTCACAGGGACGAAGATAGTCCCTTTTCTCCGCAACAAATTCTTTGGAGCAGTTCAGACAAATATACCGCCCTTTCGGAACAAAATTGTTGGCAAAGACCTGTTGCATTTCCCTCGCCTCGCTTTCCGTATTTATGGCATGATTTTCGCTTGATTCGCAAGCGGAAATTTCATAGTAATTCGTTGCAATTCGTTTTTTCGTCAAAAATCCTCTTTCGGTCTTCGTTGTTCCTTTATTATAACAAGAGAAAAAAGCTTTTGCAAGACTTCGGCACCATCAAATGAAGGCGGCGGAACCCTGTTTGGTTCCGCCGCCTTCCGACTGCTGAAAACCCCTATCCTCCTGAAAGACAGACGTTTTCGTTTACTGCCGCAATGCTACAACCTTCCAAAGAGCAATGATATAGTCTCCTTCCCCGATTACAGAAGAAGAATCCGCAAAATCACTTTTCTCGCACAAACCTTTCTGCAGTCCCCACTGTACGGCATTTCTTGCCCATGGGGAGACCTTCTCCAAATCGGCGTCAAGGGAAACGGGAGGGCTTCCGGCATATCGATAGAGAACTGTCATCGCTTGTTCGACGGTCATTTTCTCATTCGGAGTAAATGTGCCGTTTCCATGCCCGGAAATATACCGATTGTTTTGAGTCCATCCGATTGCACTCCGATATGGAGAGTCCTCGTCTACATCCCCGAAAACAGATGCCGCCTCACAGTTGGAGGAGGTCGCCTCATACAGCAATTGAATCGCCTCTGCTCTGGAAACAGGCGCTTCGCTTTTTTCGATCCACTCTATTTCCACATCGTCGATATAATAAGAGCTGAGCCCTTCAAATCCCGAATCGGTTCCTATGATGAAATATGCTTTTCCGTCCTTGTCCGGCGTTGCCTCTATTACGGCTCCGATGTCTTTCCATTCATATTTCCCGGGCAGCAATTTATCGAATTGCTCCAGATCCCCGACAATTTCCATATCCTTGCCGCCGGCTCCCTGATTGCCCTTATCCAGATTCAAGCGGTATTGCTTCTGTTCTGTCACCACAGCGAGCGGCTTCTTTTCCGTGATCCCGCATTTGACGTATACAGAAGACCCGGGGGATCCGCCGATTCCCACCAAGCCTCCCCTCACGTTTGTGGCAAGTTTCAGGCGTACACGGAAAATGCAGTTTGCATTTTCCGGCAGTCCTGTCAACTCCTTATAATATCCCATAAACAAATCGTCACTATGATTATTCCCTGCCAGATACAACCCCTTTCCTGCCTGCTCTATCGGAATGCTGTCATGCCGGGCATCCAGCTCATAAAAAGTGTCTGCCCCCTCTGTGGCAGGATAATCCGCAAAAATCGGAACAAATCCTGCGTCATCCTGCTCAAAGTCGTACCACAGACGCGATGGCGTAGCCTTTGCCGTTCCGGGAAGTACAGGGATTGCCAAAGCAATCAGGACGGAGAGTGCCGCTTTGAAATGTTTCATTGTTTTTCGTCCGTTCCATAAAATTTCTTTTGTTTCTATAGACGTAATTTTTTCTTGAAAGGTTCCCTCCTTCAAGAAAATTCTCCTTTTGGATTTTTGCACTGCCCCATTGCCAAAAAGAGACGAAATATGCTAAACTAAATACGTTGTTTGGACTGCCGTGAAAACTACGGTATTTTTACGATAAAACCGATCATAATGGAAAGAGGGCTTCCAATGAAATTAAAAAAAGGAACGCAGAAAACATTTGAAACCGTTTATCCGGATATGCAAGAACAATTCCTTCCGGAGGAGCTGAAGGATAAGGAACTGCTTTCTGCACTGCTTGACAGGCAAACATATGATTTATGGCTTGCAGAGGAGGCCGGAATTCCGGTTGCATATCTCCTGACCTGTCCTTATTGCAATTATATCTGGCTGGATTATATCGCGGTGTTCCGGGAGCATCAATCCAAAGGGTACGGAAGCAAAATCCTCCCGCTTCTTTCCGAAGCCTATCCGGGAGCAAAAGGTCTTTTTCTGGAGGTGGAACATGAAAACAAAGAGGACAGCAACACCTCACGGCGCATCCGGTTTTACCGTCGGCTCGGCGCAGAAAGGATTCTTAAGAACTATCAGCTTCCAACAGCATCCGGCGGATTTCCCATGGGGCTTTATTTCCTGCCGTATGAAAAGAAGTTCCCATCGAAAGCGCAAACGCTTGCCGTCATTCAGCATGTATTTGATACGATTCATGCTGATATTGCATCAAGAGCGCTGCTTCTGAAACAAATCGAAAAAGAGTGGACGGAGTGATGCATGCCGGTTGTGCAAAGGTTGAAAATTTTCAGAAAATATGCTATCATTTTAACATAGAGTAAAACCATTTGATTGTCAGAACCAGAAGGAGAGAACAGGAATGAAAATTACAAACGATATCCAATATATCGGCGTGAACGACCACAAGGTTGATTTGTTTGAAGGGCAATATGTTGTGGAAAACGGAATGTCTTATAACTCTTATCTGATCAAGGATGAAAAAATAGCGGTTATGGACACGGTTGACATTCATTTCACAGAAGAATGGCTTGACAATGTGAAGCAGGCTCTGGACGGACACCGGCCGGATTATCTGATTATTCAGCATATGGAACCGGATCATTCCGCAAGCATCGCCCGCTTTATGGAGAGATACCGGGAGACAAAAATTGTTGCAACCGCAAAGGCTTTTGTCATGATGAAGCAGTTTTTCGGAACGGATTTCGGCGACTGCAAAATAACTGTAGGGGAAGGTGACACGCTGTCTCTCGGAAAACATACGCTAACCTTTGTCACGGCGCCTATGGTTCACTGGCCGGAAGTGATGGTCACTTATGACAGTCAGGACAAAGTTCTCTTCTCCGCAGACGGATTCGGCAAATTCGGTGCTTTGGACGTGGAAGAAGACTGGGCATGCGAAGCACGGCGCTATTATATCGGCATTGTTGGAAAATACGGCGCACAGGTGCAGGCTCTGCTCAAAAAAGCCTCCCGGCTGGACATTGAAATCATCTGTCCGCTGCATGGTCCTGTGCTGACTGACGATTTAAGCGACTACCTCAAACTTTATCATACTTGGTCCTCCTATGCGGTTGAGACAGACGGCATTCTGATTGCTTATACCTCCGTATACGGTAACACCAAAAAGGCGGTGGAATTGCTGGCGGACAAGCTTCGGGAAAAAGGATGCCCGAACGTCGTGGTCACTGACTTGGCACGTTGCGACATGGCAGAGGCTGTCGAGGATGCTTTCCGTTACGGCAAGCTGGTTTTGGCTACCACCACATACAACAACAGCATCTTCCCGTTTATGCGCGAATTTATCAATCATTTGACTGAACGGAATTTTCAAAACCGCACGGTAGGCTTCATCGAAAACGGCACCTGGGCTCCGGTTGCCGCAAAAACGATGCGGCAGATGCTGGACGGTTGTAAACAATTAACTTACACCGATACTGTTGTTCAGATCAAATCCGCACTCAGCGAAGAAAGTCTTGCACAACTGGAAGCATTGGCAGACGAGCTTTCCGGCAATACTGCCCTTTGAAAAAAGAGAATAAAGGGTTGTGAAAATTAAGAAATATTTCATTTCCTAAAAAGGCGCTGCAGCAAATAAGATTTTATTTTGCTGCAGCGCCCTGCTGGTTTTCTCATTTTAAATCAAGAGAAAACCGCCCCGTACATAGATTTGTCCGCCGTTTTTCATCAACGCTTGTGTCTTTCTCATTAAGGTACTCGTTGGTTCTACGGAAAGCGGATCTTCCACATCCATCCCGAAAATCCATTTATCAACCAAATGAGAATGACTCTTAGCGATATTTCGGGTGAACAGATTGGAAAACCGAACAATGTTTGACTCAGGAGACAGCATTTCCTTTGCCTCATTGGACAGCAACCAGGAAGTACAAACGAATCCTTTTATGTTATAGTGCGGAAAATAGTTCCGAAAGAAAGAAATGCCTTCCTGCATGGACTGTTTACACGCATCATAATCCATCCTGCCGATTGCAGGAATATGGACGCCCAAAACATCTTCCTGATTGCCCAATACCATTTCCCATCCGCTCAGATTCACCGTTTCCGGTTCCAAAGAAACGAGACCGGTACTTTGATTGACCAAATGCGCCGTCAGCAGATCCCCTTTTCGCTCATATACCGTTTTCTTTACTGCCGGTTTTTCATAGACAGAATCCCCGTCCTCTTCCAGCTCTACGCCTCCCTTTGCGACAACAAGAACAGATCCGTTTTTCGTGTATACCTCGGTCGGATTCGTATATTTACTGATTTGATACTGAAGCCTTCCAATCCGATAGAGTTCCCCGAGAAAGTGATTCAGAATCCACCCATCCTCCGAAAATCCATCTTCCCGAAACATTGCTTTGTGGTTGGATATCCATAGATTAATGTCCCGTATGGTTTCCTCCACAATCTTCTCCGGTATGCCCAATTCCTTCTGCTTCTGCAGATACAACGGAAATCCAATGCTATACAGATAGAGACTGACAGCAGGCAGATTATCTCCAAGCATTGCCGCATATTCTTCACGAATGCCCTTTAACTGATTTAAAAAGCCCTCTCTGTTCCTGTCTATAAATAAGGTATTTGCGGCACTCTGTGTTTCTTTATGAAACATCTGGTTTTCTTCCGCCAACACCGAGAGTTCTGAAATTTTTCTTTTGCAAATTTCGCTGTCGATAAAATCAACAAGCCTTTCCACGATGACACATCCTTTTCTTTTTATCTATGAGCTGGTTTTCACAGTTTATGATATCACGAAATTTGTCGGGTGGCAAGAACCTTTTTCAATATTCCTGAAGAATCGGAGAACCTTATCCGGATTGTGAAGCTTTCACCAGATTTGACTGTCCTTCATAAGATAGAGAAGAATATTCTTATCTTACATGGAGGTGCTTCTATGGTTCCGGTTATTCTCTTTGCCTTGTCAGCCACAAGTGACAGCTTTGTCATTGGGTTCAATTATGGGGCACGCAATATTAAAATCCCTGTCTTCTCCAATTTGATTGTCACACTCATCTGCTTTTCCGGCACCTATCTTGCAATGGCGGCAAGCTGTTTTCTGAGTCGCTTTCTTCCGGAAAATATTTCTGTGCTGTCCGGAGCCATTATTTTAATGGGGCTTGGATTTTATATGTGCTTTCAATGTCTGCATACACCGAAAAAAAATCGCTGCGACTGCGTGGATTCCAATCATTCCCAGGTCATAGAATGGAAGGAAGCCGTTCTTTTGGGAATCCTTCTGTGCTGCAATAACATGGGCGCGGGCATCGGGGCAGGCATCAGCGGCCTTTCCCCTGTTGCCACCTCCGCCGCTTGTTCCCTTTTCAGTTTTCTTTTTCTCTTCAGCGGCCACTTTGCCGGATGCCATATTTTCTGTAACATCCTCAAAAAATTTTTAGAATTAGGCTCCGCGGCGATTCTGATTGGCATGGGAACTGTTCCCCTTTTCCGGTTGTTCTGAATCGATAAATTTGCCCGGAATCAAAAGGACCGTTTCGGAAATTTTATCCCGAAACGGTCCTTTTGCCTTCTGCTTTAAGATTCTTCAAGCCCACATCGCTGACAGAGCCTGTTGCAAAAATGAAAATCAGATTCCCATCAAAAAGCTCTGCAATGCAACATTTTTTGATTAGCCGTTATAAGCCTCGTCATCCACAATGACAGTCACATCGTGGTGCCCTTTCAAAAGAGTGACCGGAGTTTGTGTGGTCAATCTGTCTCCAAGGATTTTGGTCACGACATCATGTTTAGATTTGCCGGAGATGAGAACGAGGATTTTTTTCGCTTTCATAATAGAACCCATTCCCATGGTAAGAGCGCTGGTCGGAACCAAGTCGATGGAATCGAAGAAACGGGAATTGGCTTCAATCGTAGACTGCGTCAAACCGGTCAGATGTGTTTTTTCATACAACGCTTCTTCCGGTTCGTTAAAACCGATATGTCCGTTCACACCAACTCCAAGAACCTGAATATCGATTCCTGCGGATTCTTCCATCGCTTTTTCATACCGTTCGCATTCTGCCTGATAATCATCTGCCTGTCCGTTTGGAATATCGATATTGTTTTTATCAATGTCAATATGAGCGAACAGATTCTCGTTCATAAAATAGTAGTAGCTCTGATCATTGGTTTTTTCAATTTTATAATACTCGTCCAAATTGAAAGTGTGCACTTTTTTGTAGCTGACTTCGCCGTTCTTATAAGCCTCGATCATCTTCTGATACATCCCGATAGGCGTAGAACCTGTCGCAAGCCCCAGGATGCTGTCCGGCTTTTCTTTCACCTGATCCACCATGATTTTCCCCGCAATTGCGGACATTTCGTCATAGTCTTTGCAACGAATGATTTTCATAACAAAACACCTCTACACTTATTTTAATTGTTTAATTTTCTTCCCGAATAAAATTCATTTTTGTTTATTATACTCCCTTTTCTGCCATAATACAAGTAAGGGCAAGGTTATTTTAATGTTTTTATTATCTATGCTTTGAACAAACGGGAAATTCGTGAATGATTCTATGCGGATTCTTCTCAAAAATGAATTTCAAATTTTGTATAATTCCCCCAATTCTCAGACATACTAAAGGAAACGACTGAGGAAAGGAAAGGATTTCACATGAAGGCAGTGATCATGGCAGGTGGGGAAGGAACCCGATTAAGACCTTTGACTTTGAGCGTTCCAAAGCCGATGGTGAATGTTTTAAACCGCCCAATGATGGCACATATCATTGCGCTCTTGAAACAGCACGGCATCACGGAAATTGCAGTAACGCTTCTTTACCTTCCCCATATTGTCCGAGATTATTTTGGGGATGGAAGCCGTTTCGGTGTGCATCTGGAATATTTTGTTGAAGAAAAGCCGTTAGGAACTGCCGGAAGCGTGAAAAATGCGGAGGAATTTCTCTCGGAAGACTTTTTAGTGATCAGCGGAGACTGTCTGACCGATATCAATTTAGAAAAGGCAATCTCCTTTCACAACCGCAATCATGCCGCCGCCACCATTGTGCTGTCCGAAGTGAAGAATCCATCGGAATACGGCATCGTTGTCACCAACGAGGAAGACCGCATCCAGCGCTTTTTAGAAAAACCAAGCCCCGGCGAAGCATTCTCCAGCACGGTAAACACCGGAATCTATCTTCTGAACAAGAAAATTTTATCCTATTTTGAGCCGGGGAGCAATCTGGATTTCTCCAAGGATCTGTTTCCCATGATTCTGAAAAACAAAGAACGCTTTTTCGGATATCGTGCACCCGGCTATTGGTGTGATATGGGCGACTTAAAAGCCTATCTTCGCTGTCACCGCGATCTGCTGGACGGGAAAGTGCATCTTCCGCTGGCCGGAATCATTCGGGACAAAGGAGTCTTTCTGGAGGAGGGCGCTTTTTTGGAAGTGGGCGCAACCATCATGCCTCCGGTTTATATCGGGAAAAATACTTATATCGAGTCGGGCGCGGAAATTATGCCTTATTCCGTAATCGGTTCCTCCTGCGTCATCTCTGACCGCGTGAAAACCGCCAGTTCCGTGATCGACTGCGGCGCTTATCTGGACGAGGGAAGCTATACAGACGGCGCGGTTCTTGGCAAAAAAGTGATTCTGAAAGAAAATGCCAAGATCTATGAAGGAGCAGTGATCGGCGAGGAAACCGTGATCGGTGCAAACTCCATTGTCAAACCGGATATTAAAATATGGCCGAATAAGCTGATTGAAGATGAAAGCGTTGTCAATCTGAGCATTGTAAACAGCGAGCGTCTGCATCGCAAGCTGTTCGGCTACCGAGGAATCAGCGGAACGCCGGGAGTTGATTTCACGCCGGAAAACATCGCAAAACTCAGCGCCTGTTTCGGTGCTATGAATAAAATGGGCAAGCTGGCTGTAGCCTGTGATGGACACCCCGCTTCTTATATGGCAAAAACAGCGCTTACCTCCGGGGCAATGTCCTCCGGCATAAAAGTCTATGATTTCGGGCAAAACCTTCTGTCCGTTGTTCGGTCGGCTGTCAGCTTTTACGGATTAAAAGGCGCAATATATGTCTCTTTCCGCTTTAAAAAATTACAGATTGAGTTTCTTGATGCAGACGGAGCAAATATCGACCGAAAAACGGAAAAAGCGCTTGAAAACCTGATGGGACGGGAGGACTTTGCCCGGGTGGGCAGTCATCAGATCGAATCACCCCTTTTTCTTGAAAATTATAAAAACTATTATTTCAAAACCATGTTCAACCGTTTTTATCTGAACAAAATTGACCGTTTCATCTATTTGAAGACTTCCTCCGCTTTGGTGGACGAATACTGCGATCAGCTGTTTGAGGAAGTATTGATCAAACCCGTTCGTTTAAAAGACAAAGTCATGAAAAACGGGGAGATCACCGCCTGCATTTCCGAGGACGGAGAGCGCCTCACTCTGCATGCGGAGGACGGCAGCGAAATTCGAAATGACAAGATGTTTATGCTCATCATTCTGGTTTTGATGAGCGACCGCAGCAACGGAAAAATCGTGATCCCCCCCTATCTGAGCCGAAAAGCGGTTCGCCTTGCGGAAAACAACGGCGCAGAAGTGATTGTCAGCAAAAACTCAGATTCCGATTTTATGAAAGAAATGCTGCGTCAAAATGCACAGGAAGAGTTTCGGATGTGTTATGACGCAGTGTATGCGCTTTCCAAAATCATGGAATATCTGGCAACAAAAAATCTGCGGCTCTGCGATATCACGCACAACCTCCCCGAAGTTTTTAAGGCACACCGCAGAGTGCGCCTTGCACAGGATGACAGGGCATCGGTCATGCAAAACCTCCTGACACAGCATGGGAACGAGGACCTTCAGCTTTTGGACGGCATTAAAATTAACAAAAAGGATGGCTGGGTTTTTATCGTTCCGGACAACAAAAAAGCCTCTTTTGCCATTATCACCGAGGGAATCAATGAAGAATATGCCAATGAATTGTGTGATTTCTACGAACGGGAGCTGAAAAAACAGTCCTAAGCCGCTCTGCGGCGCACATTTTTTGTGCGCCTGTTCCAACCGTCCGCGGAAACACAACGGAGAAATATTTGAAAAAAGTGTTTCTTTCTTCCGCAATTTGTGATATACTATGAGATGAGTGATTTTATGTTCGGATAATTCTGCGTTGTCAGACCAACAAGAGGGGATCGTTCGGAATCCTTTCCCCTGCGGTCTGCCTTTCAAATATGATGATTCGGTAATGAACGGATTTAAAGAACATCTTTGTGAAGATGTTATGCGTGATGAAAAATGAATATGGAGGTAAAAACGTGGTAAAAAATCCAAAAATTAAAGTGATACCACTGGGCGGACTCAATGAGATCGGAAAAAACCTTACTGTGATCGAAAGCAGTAAGGACATCGTTGTCCTGGACTGTGGTATCGCATTTCCGGATGAAGAAATGCTGGGGGTTGATTTGGTTATCCCCGACATCTCTTATCTGATAAAAAATAAGAAAAAAGTCCGCGGAATTGTGCTGACGCATGGTCATGAGGATCACATCGGCGCCCTTCCGTATGTTTTAAAGGACATTAATGTGCCGGTATTCGGCACGAAGCTGACCCTTGGGT
>CAKRUL010000008.1 GCA_934403665.1 uncultured Clostridia bacterium
CACAGATTGCCCTCGTTTCGGAGAAATCTGCTTCTTTTTTGTCGCATCCTGCAAGCGGCAATGCGATTGCCAATGATACGATGAACAAGAGTATTCTTTTCAACATTTTCTTTTTCTCCCCACTTACCATATAATTGTGTATCCCGCTTTTTTCAGGAGCGGCGTTAACAGTGCAGTGATGGAATCCTGTAAGTTTGATTTGGCGGTTGCGATCAGCTTTTCATTCTGATTTGCTTCTTTCAGCGCATCCTCTTTACAGTATGACAAGGCATCTTTCAACGTTGCCGTGACATTTTGGGGGATAGTGCTGATGGAGCCGTCGTTAATGATGACATCGTTGATTTGAATCGCCGGGATGATCGGCGTAACGGTCTTATTCTTCCTGTCAATTTTGAAGTCGATATCCTTGGCATCGATTCCGGCTTTCACCGTGGAATCATATTTTACAGAATAATCGCTTTTTTCCGGATGATCCTTGTGGGGGATGGAAACAACGCCGTTATAACAAAACTCCCCGGTGGACAGCTCACTGATCGAGATCACTTCCCGTAACGTCGAGGTGGTGATGATTTTCTTTGTGCCTGATGGACCAAAGAACAGAAAGGCAACGATGGCAACGGCAATTGCCAATATCGCTGCAATGATGAATAGTTTTTTACTGAGTTTCATTTTGTTTTCTCCTTCATGATGATGACGAAATTGCGTTTTTCTTTCGTGACAAAGGCGGCAAAACAACAAGTAATGCCATTGGTTTTCAGAAACCGGTCAGCGCTCCGGATTGCCGATTGCGTGATTCTCCGCTGCTGTCGGATAAAGTTGTTTGTTGGAGCGAAGAATTTGTTCTAATGTTTCCTGCTTATTTTTGATTATATCAAAATTCCGCGCATTTCACAATTCTAAAAATTCCTCTGTCTTCACACGGCAGAGGAATGGGGTTCGGCGGGGGCTGTTTTCGTTCGGAATCACTGACGCATCGGCACAGCAGGATTTTCGGCTATCGATAGATCACGCCGTTTGCCGCGACACCGTCTTTCCCGGCGTTTTTGCAAACATAGAGCTGTTTGTCCGCCTTGGCGATCAGGGAAAAATCGCTTAACGCTTCGCTTGTGCCGCAGGCAACTCCGAAGGAAGCGGTAACCATGCTTTGATTGGGCAAATCATCCCTTGCAATAGCGGCATTGCGCACCGCATGAAGAAGCTCATTCGCAATGAGAAGGGCTTCTTGTTCGGCGATGTCCGGCAAGATTGTCACAAACTCTTCGCCTCCGAAACGGAAGAGATATTGGTCAAATTTCTCAAGAACAATGATAACGCTTTCGGCAACGAGCTTCAGCGCCTCATCGCCTTGGATATGGGAATAATGATCGTTGTAGGATTTGAAGAAATCAATATCAAAGATAATCACGCTGACCTTTTCGGGCATCATTTTTTCGGCAACAAATGCACAATAGGTTTTCATTGCTTTTTTGTTCAGAGCGCCTGTCATGATGTCGTTGTATGCAAATTTGAGGAAAGAATTGCTCATTTTCTTCGTATATCGCTCATTGGCAGATTGGCGCAGAAAGACGGAACGAATCGCAATAAATCCGGCAATGATCGAGAAACGCAACAAAAAATGCTTGAATAAATTGTAGTTTTCCGCATAGGGAAGCACCCCGGGAAGCCACCAGCTTATGGTGATCAAAATACAGACGATTACAGAATCAAAGAATCGATAGGTCGGTGCAATCATAATCACAAAAAGGTAACACATGGAAATCGAAAGACCGATTTTGTGAAAATTGCAGGAAACCATAAAAACGGTAACGCTTGCAATGACCACCGTATAGAACGCAAGCAAGACAAATCTTGCAAGCGGGGAGCCGTAATTTTTATAAGATACTAAGAAAATCAGCATCGCAAGGGAGGAAGCAACCATCATATAAAGCGGAATCATGTCAACAACAATCATCGTTTGAAATACAATGTTCTTAATGAGATAAAGACCGTTCGTCAGCAAAAATAAAATGGTTGCGAAAAAAACGATGGAGAGGCTTTGTCTCATAAAGATGCTCTGCTCGGAGAGAATTTCGTCCATCTCTGTCCCGAGAACGGTATGACAAAAGGTTTTAAATCTCGCAGAAGCGACCTCCGAAGTCCAGCAGGGCACATCTTTTGTGATATCAAATTTTTCTTTGTGTTTTTGCATACGATCCTCCAACAAACGGGATTCCGCCAAGCAAAGGGCATACGGGCGGAATCCATTTCCGTGATTGACTTTTCCTGTATCGTTTGATATCATTATAGCGTGTTCATGGGTGGACGAGTCAATGCAGGGGGAGGAATTTGTTTTGAAAGATCTATTTACAGTGTCTCAGGTCACCAAAAGCTGCGGCATTTCACGGGCAACACTGCTCAGACTGGAGGACAGAGGACTGCTTCATCCGGTTTCGATTGACCCGAAAAGCGGATATCGCTATTATGACAATCACAATGTTTCCAGAATATTGCAAATAAAGCATTTGCTATCCATCGGATTGTCTTACGACGAAATCTATGAATATTTCCATACAAACGGAACATCCGGGGAGCTTCTGACCTTGCTGGAACAGAGAATGAATGCTACCAAGCGCATGTATGAAGAAATGCAGCTCCGCATTGCGCGCAGACCGTCTCTCACCTTTGAAACCATCTCTCTTCCGGAATACATTTGCTATACAAGGGAATATGAGGGAGATATCTCTGCGAAAGAAAAATACAATGTCATGTACGCCCTGTTTCATGAGGTCGTCGAAAAGGGATTGCGTCCGCTTTCCTCTGCACCCCTGTTCACCATCAATAAACACATGGACTTATTTGGCGAAAAAAAGCAGGCTTTTATCTGTTGCATTCCGCTGGAACCGAATTCGGCATCAAGCGATTGCCTGGTTTTGAAAAGCTGTCGTGCTTTTGCGTGTTTGTATTACGGTGGATATGAGTCGTTTTCAGAGGTTGAGAAACGTTTTGCACAAAAGGTCAGGGAATTTCATCTGCATCCGCTGGATTATCCGCGCGTGTTCGGCATTGTTGCTTCCTATACTGCAAGAGAATTCCAATCGAAAAATTATGTTTCGCGCATTGCAGTCCCGATTGCGCCCGATGACGGCGAAACGGTTTGATGGCGGATTGATTGTCCCAAAAAAGAATGCATCGCTTTTGTCTGTTTTTCCGGTCAAAAGCGATGCATTTTATCCAAGAATGATTTTATGCGTTTGTGCTGTGGTCTTTCTTTTCTACTGCAATCCAGATTTCACAGGTATAGTCTGCATGCTGGATATCGGCGGACGGATAGCTTTCGATCTCTATGCCGCAAGGCTGATACTCACTTGTCGGGAAAAATTCTGTGCAGATATATTTATAGACCTTCTGAAATGCTTCCGGCATTTTTCCGACGCATTGGAACACAGCATAGGTGTGCGCCGGGATGGTTTCTACCGTTAAATAGTCCTCTGTGATTTCTTTGCCATTGTAATGGGCGCCGATTCCGTAAGGAAAATCGTTGTTTGGGGATGTCGGCTCTGCTCCAAAGCTTACCCCGATAATACATTGGTCAAACATATTGTTTTCGGGAATGTATTTGCAGATTGCGGGAATGGTCCCGTCGGTCTGGCAGGCACCCCAAAACTTTGCAATTTCGCGCGTTGTGACTTCATGTGCTTTCGGAAAATTCTTTTTTCTCAAAACAACCTCAAAAGCGTCTTTTTTCTCAATTCTGTAATCCATAGCAGTACCTCCATGTAAGATTAATTTGACGGAAAGTTTGGAAAACGATTTGAGATTGGCGCCGTGTCTTGCGGCAGACGGGGAGACCCCATGAAACCGTGTGAAAGCACGGGAAAAGCTTTCCGGTGTATCATATCCGTATTTCAACGCCACATCGATCACTTTTTCGTCTGTGCACGCAAGCTCGCCGCCGGCCAGCGATAGCCTGCGAAAGCGGATATAGTCTCCCAGACTGTAACCGCAGATGGCATGAAAAACACGCTGGAAATGAAAACTGGATGAGTATGCCGCTTTTGCAACTTCCTCATAGTCAACGGGTTCCGTGATATGTTCTTCCACATAATCAAGTGCGCGTTGAAGTCCCGAAATCCAATCCATTGTTTCTTCCTCCTTTCCGATGCTCGGAACAGGACGCGAACCCGTGCAAAACATAGAAAAATCAGTTTTTCCAAACGGGTTCGGATCTTGTTACAAGTGAATGATACAGGATTTGCAAACTGCTTTCATGACATTTCATGCGCTTAAGTGTTATCTTTTTTGTTTCGGCGGCATCATATCGGTTGCTGCCTTAGAATGTCATAATCAAATGATACGATAGCCGATTTCGATTGTCAATCATTTCCCCGAATTTTTCACAAGACAAGGAAAATGCGCAGAGAATTCTGACGGGGATTCCGGAACCTTTCCTGTGAAATCCATACGACCTTACGATGGAATGAGAACAGGAGATGTTTTTTGAGAGAAATCCTCAAAATCTGTTGAAAAAATATTGACAGGATCAGTTTTGAATGATATACTTTAAGTGATGAGAAAACGTTTGATTCTTTGCGAGAAAGCGTTTTGAAAAATTTTTGACAAAGAAATTCAAAAAGATATTGACAAGCTTTTGAAACCGTGTTATAATCTCTAAAGTAACACGCTGGTGTAGCTCAATTGGTAGAGCAGCTGATTTGTAATCAGCAGGTCGCGGGTTCGAGTCCCATCACCAGCTCCATAAATACGGAGGAGTTCCCGAGTGGCCAAAGGGGGCAGACTGTAAATCTGTTGCGTCTCGCTTCGGTGGTTCGAATCCACCCTCCTCCACCAATGAAAATGAAGTCCTACAGCTGTAAGGCTTCATTTTTATTTTAGAAATTTTTTATCGATCAGGTTGTTTCTCTTCTGCTCTTTCCTTTATGCCGCGGGGAGCGGCTTGTCACGGAACGGCGGAAAGATTGCCGGAAAGGAATCGGTGAAGCATGCAAAAAAGAGAGCTGTCTCAGAAAAACAGACGAAGAAGGCGTGCGGGCGTTTTTGTTCTGCTTCTCGCTTTGGCGGCTGCCGGACTGTTTCTCGCAAATGAGATGATGCCGGTCAGCAGTGCAGTGTCCCGCGCAAAAATGAAAGCCCTGTATCAGGAGCGCGAAATCAGCGTGAAGGACAAGGAGCGCGTTGCGGCATTGGTGGAAAAGCTTCCTTATCTTTCCAAAGCACATGTGAATTTTGTCTTGGAAACGGATACTCTCTCTGCGGAGTATGCGGTGATGCAAGAGATTGATGCGCAGGACTTGAAAAATTGTTTTTATCGCAACGGAGCGATTCTGTTTGCGCTGATCGGAGATTTGCAGAGTGTCAAATTTCGCGGAAACGACAAAACGGAACTGTATGAAGTTGTTTATCGCCGGCAGGAGTTTGAGGACCGCTTCGGGAAAAAGACGACGAAGGACTTGGCTTCCTTCGAACAATTTCTCAAGGAAGCGGATGAAATCGACTTTGTACGGACAGATTCCCTGTTGCCTTCGGTTCTTCAGGAAACGCTTTCCAAGCAAAATCTGGTTGAGGTCAATCGGGAGACAACCTATCAAAAAACGGCGGTTTTGCATCAAAATATCGTATATCAGGAACCGCTGCTTGGAATATCCATCAATGCGGAAGAAATGGCGAATCAGTTCGGATTCGATTTAAAGCAGTATTACGGCAAATTGCTGGAATGTTATATTTATGATACCGCAGACGGCAACCAGCCTGCTTCTTCTCAGAAAAAGAGTTTTCTTTCTCTCGTCTGTGAAGGCAAGGAACTCTATACCATGCCGCTGGAGAATGACAGCCAAAAACAGCAAATCATAAAATATATTCGTTTGGTGACAGAACAATTTTTAAAATAAAGAAGAAGGCGTTCGATCGTGGAAATACGGCAGGACGCCTGTTTTTTTGCCCCAAAACGTTCTTTTTGTTTTTTCTTGGAGAAGAATTTCAAAAAAGCAGTTGACAAATAAAATAAAGTGAGGTATAATGTTTAATAACATATAAATCATACATAAATAGTATGAAATAAAAACGGGGGAATTCCTATGCGGGAATGTTACAGATTTCGAATGTGCTTGTGTTGTCCGAAGAAACATTTTTAAAACATTTGTCAGAGAAAAGAAAGAGAGGATTATCATGAGTGAATTTGTAAAAAGAGAAGAAAGAAATTTAAAATTTGAAACATTGCAATTGCATGTAGGGCAGGAACAGGCGGACCCGGTTACCGGCGCAAGAGCGGTTCCGATTTATCAGACGACTTCTTATGTCTTCCGGAATTCCGACCATGCCGCGGCAAGGTTTGGTCTGTCCGATGCCGGCAATATCTATGGAAGGCTGACCAATCCCACACAGGATATTTTTGAACAGCGCATTGCCGCGCTGGAGGGCGGCGTTGCGGCATTGGCAGTTGCCTCCGGTGCGGCGGCGGTCACTTACACCATCCAGAACCTTGCAAATGCAGGGGATCACATTGTTTCAGCCAAGACAATCTATGGCGGAACGCACAATCTGCTGGCACATACGCTCCCGCAGTACGGCATCACCACGACCTTTGTGGATCCGGACGTAGAGGGGAGCTTTGAAGCGGCCATTCAAGAGAATACCAAAGCCTTGTATATTGAAACCATCGGAAATCCGAATGCCAGCCTGATTGATATCAAGAAAGTGGCGGATATTGCACATCGCCACAAAATTCCATTGGTGGTCGACAGCACTTTTTCCACACCGTATCTGCTGCGTCCGATTGATTACGGTGCCGATATCGTAGTGCATTCCGCAACAAAATTTATCGGCGGACACGGCACGGCAATTGGCGGCGTGATTGTCGACAGCGGCAAATTCGATTGGGAGGCATCCGGAAAATTCCCGTCTCTGACAGAGCCGAATCCAAGCTATCACGGAATCAGTTTTACCAAAGCGGTTGGCGCGGCGGCTTTTGTGACAAAAATCAGAGCCATTCTGCTGAGAGATACCGGTGCAACGCTCGCACCGCTGCATGCTTTTCTGTTTTTGCAGGGGTTGGAGACACTGTCCCTGCGTGTGGAACGGCATGTCGAAAACACTCTGAAAATTGTGGAATACCTTTCCAAGCATCCGAAGATTGCAAAAGTGAATCATCCATCCCTTCCGGACAGCCCTTATCATCAGCTGTATCAGACCTATTTCCCGAAGGGGGGAGCGTCCATCTTCACCATAGAAATCAAAGGCGGTCAGGAAGAAGCCAAAAAATTTATTGATCATCTGGAAATCTTTTCTTTGCTTGCCAATGTGGCAGATGTGAAATCATTGGTGATTCATCCTGCAACCACCACCCACGCCCAATTGAACGAGACAGAACTGGCGGAACAGGGAATCAAACCAAATACAGTGCGTCTTTCCATCGGAACCGAGCATGTGGATGATTTGATTTTTGATTTGGAAAATGCCCTGAATCAGATTTAACAATGTGATAAAAAATTTGCCCCGGTTTGTGCGAATGACACAAGCCGGGGCAGTTTTTTATAGTTCTTCTATCGGAATGGTTCCAAATTTCATAAAGCTACGGTCTTTCTGTTTATCACTGCAGCTCCAGAATATCGTCCCGAATCATCGACTCCCGCGTTTCCAGGTTGGTATAAGCATTTGGAACGTCGCCCACAATGACAGTTTCTGCGATGGGAATTTGGGTGGATACCGTGGCGCAGACAGGGTTGGCGTTCGGTATCATAATATGGATGACGGTATCCACGTTCAGCTGAATCTGGTGGCGTGTTTGATTGATTCCGGCCGCATCAAACAGATTGATAAAATCCACCTTGGTGAGTCCGTCCGACAGCACGCTGATCTGCATGCGGGGTCCCATGCCGGAAAGGGCGTCGATTCCAAGCACATTTCCAAGAGGAATGCGCACATCAAAGCAATCAATTTTCTGAATATTTTGGTCAATCGCAAGCACCAGCTGGGATTTCAAACGGTTCATTGCCACGATGTTGGAAATCACGGCGGTGACTTTTTCTCCGTCTCCTTTCATCAGAGAGATCAAGTCTTCATAAGATGTATCCTTCATGACCTCCGCAACACTGTTGTTGACTGCCCGGATGGCAAGGCTGTTTGCCTGTGTTTCTGCCAGTGTGAATAAAACCGGGCGAAATTGAAACAGATAAAGATAGAACACATAACACAGCAGAATCACAATCGCCGCAAGCAGAAAGCATTTTTTCGGATGCTCTGCCCGGCGGTTGGAATTCCGCATGCTGCGGCGGCACATCCGCATGCGGAATCCCAGTCTGTTTTTCATTCTTCTGATTCGAACGGACAACGAAAACACCCCCTGCTGTTATTCTATGCTCAGTCTATGCCGCATATCAGCAAAGGTTCCCGATTTTCGCTCTGTTTTTGCGGCAATGATATATACAGGGGGCCTTTTTTGTGGTATAATAACCTCACGAACCTCTAAGGCATTGAAAATGCCAAGAGTTTCGGAGAACATTGAATCACAATACTGCGGCGACATTCCGCCGCCTGCGTTGTTGTGGTATAATAACAATAGAAAGACTTGCTTTGCAAGCCTTTGGAGGATTTTAAGGGCAATGAAGAAGTCCAACAGCGATGTGATCGTCAGAAAAAGGAGATGGAAGTGATGAAATGTCCCTATTGCGGTTATGAAGAGAGTAAAGTCATTGATTCCCGTCCTGTGGAAGAGGGAAATTCAATTCGGCGTCGGAGAGAATGTTTGAAGTGCGGAGAACGTTTTACGACCTATGAAAAGGTGGAGCATATTTCACTGGTGGTTGTGAAAAAGGATGGCACACGGGAACAATTTGACCGGGAGAAGCTGTTGAGCGGCTTGCTGCGTGCCTGCCAGAAACGTCCGGTTTCGGTGGAACAGCTGGAAATCCTTGTGGACGATGTGGAAACGATTCTTTCCAATTCTTTGGACAGAGAGGTCACTTCTCATCATATCGGCGAACTCGTTATGACGAAGCTGAAGGAGCTTGACGAGGTTTCTTATGTGCGGTTTGCTTCTGTATACCGCCAGTTTAAAGATATCAACACCTTTATGGAGGAACTGAAAAAACTGCTTTCCCGATAGATGCATACGGGAATCCGGAAAGGACAGAAAGATGATTGATCTTCATACACATACTACGGCATCCGACGGCTCCGATTCTCCCCGGGAGCTGGTCAAGCTGGCAAAAGAGGCAGGTCTGTCAGCCGTTGCGGTGACGGATCATGATACGACAGACGGCCTTGCGGAGGCCATGCAGGCCGGAAGGGAGTTTGAAATTTGTGTCATTCCCGGCATGGAGCTGAGTGCAAAATTTGAACGGGAGCTCCACATTGTGGGGCTTTTTATTGATTTTGAAAATGAGAATCTGAAACAGACCATTGCAGGCCTCAAAGCGTTTCGGCAGGAACGAAATGCGTTCACACTACGGAAGCTGCAGGAGCTGGGCTTTGCACTTTCGATGGAGGAGGTGCAGAAGATGGCGACCGGAAATGTGATGGGGCGCGCTCATTTTGCCCGTGCCATGGTCAAACGGGGCTATGTGGAAAGCACCAAGGAAGCGTTTCAAAAGTATTTGGGCAATGGCAGACCTGCTTATTCCGCGAATCAGATGCTGACGCCGCAAGAATGCATCCGGCTGATTCATCAAAGCGGCGGCCTTGCCTTTTTGGCACACTGTCATTTTTTGAAGAAAGAGGGCAAGGACTTTACCGACTTGGTGGATGAACTGGTTTCCTTCGGTTTGGATGGCTTGGAGGGGTTTTATACGGAATATACCCCGGAGAAGCAGGAGGAGTATTTGAAGGTTTGCAAAGACCGCCATCTTTTGATCAGCGGCGGTTCGGATTATCATGGGGTGATGAAACCGAAGATCTCTATCGGAAAAGGCTTTGGAACCTTGCATGTGCCGGATTGTCTGCTTGCTCCGATGAGGGAACGCTTGAAAACCGCTCGATAAGCAGATTGACAGACTGAAAAGAGCTGCAGCAAATTTTTCGTTTGCTGCAGCTCTTTTTTCATAAAAAATATATGATTTTCAGGGGAGGTGCGGCTGAAGCCGCACCCTATGAAAAAAACTTACCCTTTGCCGCCTTTTACGGGGGCAAAGCTTTCCGGCGACTGTCAGATGTTAAAAAGCAAATCGCCGTAAGTTGGGAAAGGCCAGTAATGGGAAGCCGTGTTGGTTTCCAGTTCGTCGGCAACTGCCCGAACTTCCTGCATCCCGGTGAAAATGGTGCCTTTGTAATATTTGGCACATTCCAGAGGATCGGTGTAATTTTTGCTGTCGAGAAGCGCGCTTTCCAGCTGATTGGTTTTTTTGTAGAGACAGCTGTTCAGAGAAGACAGCTTGGCAATCAATTCCTTCTCGAAATCGCAGGAAAGCTGCAGAGAAGCTTTGGACACGGCTGTATCGCTCAAATCCTTGATATAGGCTTGGACAGCAGGGATAATATCCTTTTTCACCATATCCAGCATCGTCAGGCATTCAATGTTGAGAACCTTGCAGTATTCCTCCAGAAGAATATCGCATCTGGAGTGCATCTCGGCTTCGGTAAAGATATGATGCTTGGTAAACAGTTCAATATTTTTGGTGCTGACGAAATAGGGAAGTGCGTCAACGGTTGTCTTTAAATTCAAAAGACCGCGTTTTTTTGCCTCCTCCACCCATTCATCCGAATAGTTGTTTCCGTTGAAAATAATACGTTTGTGCTCTTTCATGGTCTGTTTGATCAGCTCTTTTACGCCGGATTCGAAATCGTCTGCCTTTTCCAACACGTCGGCAAACTGCTCCAGTTCTTCTGCGACAATGGTGTTCAGAATCACGTTTGGACCGGAGATAGAGAGCTTGGAGCCCAGCATCCGGAATTCAAATTTATTTCCGGTAAAGGCAAACGGAGAAGTCCGGTTGCGGTCCGTGGTGTCCTTCATAAAGTGGGGAAGAACATGCACCCCGGTTTTCATTTCGCTTTTTTCTGTCTGGCTGTAATCGCCGCCGTTTTCATAAGATTCCAAAACGCCGGTCAGCTCGTCACCCAGGAAGATCGAGATGATTGCAGGCGGAGCCTCATTGGCACCCAAACGGTGATCGTTTCCTGCACTTGCGACAGATAAGCGGAGCAAATCCTGATGTTTATCAACCGCATTGATGACCGCGCAGAGAAACAGCAGAAACTGCAAATTATCGTGGGGCTGTTTGCCCGGATCCAACAGGTTCATTCCCGTGTTGGTGGAAATGGACCAGTTGTTGTGCTTGCCGCTTCCGTTAATGCCGGCAAAAGGCTTTTCATGAAGCAGACAGGTCAACCCGTGACGCAGGGCAACCTTTTTCATCATTTCCATGGTGAGCTGGTTGTGGTCGGTTGCGATGTTGGTTGTGGAGAAAATCGGCGCCAATTCATGCTGTGCAGGCGCCACTTCGTTATGCTCCGTTTTGGCAAGAACGCCCAGCTTCCACAGTTCCTCATCCAAGTCTTTCATAAACGCCGCAACACGGGGCTTGATATTTCCGAAATAATGATCGTCCAGCTCCTGTCCCTTCGGCGGTTTTGCGCCGAACAGTGTTCTGCCGGTAAAGATCAAATCTTTTCTCTGATCATACAGCTTTTTGTCTACCAGAAAATATTCCTGTTCCGGGCCGACCGTTGTGGTGACCCGTTTCACGTCGTCATGCCCGAACAGCTTCAGAACCCGAACCGCCTGTTTGCTGATGACTTCCATGGAACGCATCAAAGGAGTCTTTTTGTCCAGAACCTCACCGCTGTATGAGCAGAAGACGGTAGGAATGCAAAGCGTGTTCTCTTTGATAAACGCATAGGAGGTTGCGTCCCATGCGGTGTAGCCTCTGGCTTCAAAGGTGGCACGCAATCCGCCGGAGGGGAAGGAGGACGCATCCGGTTCTCCTTTGATCAATTCCTTCCCGGAAAACTCCATAATCACCTTCCCGTCGTCTGTCGGGGAGATGAAACTGTCATGCTTTTCCGCCGTGATGCCCGTCATGGGCTGAAACCAGTGGGTGAAATGGGTTGCTCCCTTTTCAATAGCCCAGTCTTTCATGGCGTTGGCAACCGCATTGGCGATGCTGCTGTCCAACGATTTTCCGTCCTGAATGGTTTTTTTCAGCGCTTTATATACATCCTTCGGCAATTTTTCCTTCATGGTGCTGTCGTCAAAGACCATGCTGCCGAATAAACTCGGAATATCTTTATATGTTTCACTCATTGAAAACAACCTCCAAATCATTCAATCTCTTGTTATTACAGAGAACCGTATCGTTCTTTTTTGCTATCCATAGATTTCCGGTATCAAAGCAGGGAAACGCCTGCTTCCTGACAAATCTGTTTGGTTTTCTCATCCCAGATGGAAACCTGAACTTCCCCGATGTGCGCCTTGCCCAACAGCAGCATACAGACACGGGATTGCCCGATTCCGCCGCCCATGGTCAACGGAAGTTTTCCTTCCAGCAGCATCTTATGGAAGGGGAAGGCTCTTCTTTCATCACATCCGGCTTTTGTCAGCTGCTCATCCAAGGATTTCGGATCCACACGAATTCCCATAGAGGAGACCTCAAATGCTCTGCCGAGCACATCGTTCCAGAAGAGAATGTCGCCGTTCAGCTTCCAGTCATCATAATCCGGCGCGCGTCCGTCATGCTTTTTGCCGGATTTCAAAAGATCGCCGATTTCCATCACAAAGGCAGTTTTATGTTCCTTTAAATAAGCGTCTTCTCTTTCCTTCGGCGTCTTGTCGGGATACAAATCCTCCAATTCCTGTGTGGTGACAAAACTGACCTCTTTGGAAAGCTTCACCGGGATGGAGGGATACACCTTCGCAATTTTATCGCTGGTGTCCACAATGGCGGATACAATCGCTTTCACGGTTTCTTTCAAATACTCTTTGTTTCTGGTTTCCGGAGTGATGACCTTTTCCCAATCCCACTGATCCACATAGACGGAATGGAGATTGGTCATCTCTTCGTCCCGGCGGATTGCATTCATATCGGTATACAGCCCTTCTCCTGCCGGGAATCCATATTGATACAGCGCCATTCTTTTCCATTTTGCCAAAGAGTGAACTACTTGGGCTTCCTTTTTGGTTTCCAGAATATCAAAGGATACAGGACGTTCTACACCATTCAGATCATCATTCAATCCGGTATCAGGATCCACAAACAGTGGAGCGGAGATTCGCTTTAAATTCAGTGCCAGAGCCAGCTTATCTTCAAAGCTGCGTTTGATCAGACCGATCGCATCCTGGGTTTCATACAGGCTCAAAGGAGATTTGTAGCCTTTTGGAATGAATGTTTTGCTCATAGTAACACAATCCTTTCAAATATGATTTCACAGAATTTGCAGGAAAGAACGAATCTTGACTGCAAAAGAAAAAAGACGCCGCAGGTGTTGCCACCTACAGCGCCTTTGCTGTGTATGTACACAGTATAAACCC